>JBAPTX010000426.1:0-4990 GCA_049282375.1 Calditrichia bacterium | reverse complement strand
CCTATACCCTATACCCTATACCCTACACCCAATACCCCTATACCCTATACCCCTATACCCTATACCCCTATACCCCAATACCCCAATACCCTTATACCCTATACCCCATACCCGTGACTTTTATCTTGAAAAATTCATCTTAAAATTTGCAATGTTTTGTTTGGTTGTTTATCTTGTAGCCCCCCATTTTTAAGAGATATTAACAAGGATGTTTAACAGGTCGAAAATATGGATTTGAAGGAGTTGGGGGATTTGGGAAATGATTTTAAGGGGGGTTGTTTTATTTTCAGGAGAGCAAATACCATAATCGATACTGTTTATAATATCCTATGATTCAATATCTGCGCCGTTTTTCGATCATCTATTTCTGGGTAGATTTTGTTTTTCTAACCTACGGGTTTTTCTCAATCCAGCTTCTGAAACGGGATACCCTTGCGCTTACCACCCCGTATCTGAAACTGCTGATGGCCTTTTACGGCATATGGCTGGTGGTTTCGCTGTTTACCCGCAAGTTCCAGCTTCAGAATTACCGGGATTTCCGGGACGGCCTGATGCTGCTGGCCAAATCCAGTTTGTTTCTGATTTACGGCATTTCTTTCCTGATTGTAATTATGAAATTATCGGTCTTTTCCCGGGTGCATGTATTTGGCACCTGCCTGCTGCTGTTTATCCTGGAAAGCAGTTTATTTGCGCTCTATTACCACTTCGGCGGGAAAAAGATTATCCAGAGCCTGCAAAAGGGCAAATCTCACACTCTGCGCTACCACCGCTTTTCCATCCTGCGCATGAGCACGGATCTGCTGCTGTTCATGGCCGCCTTTCTGCTGATCTATTATTTCCGCCACCAGAGTTTACGGGTGGAGGCGGATTATGGGAAGGTACTGCTGGTGTTAAGCGGCCTGTGGTTTGTTACCGGTTTCCTGACCCGTAAGTTCAACCGCCGCCGTTATCCCAATTTTTTCTATGAAATTGCCCCCTATCTGAAATCCGTTTTGCTGCTGGCGGCCGGCATGTCGGTGCTGATTTTCGCTTTCCACCTGTTTGAATTTTCCCGCATACAGATATACGGCACCCTGCTGCTTTTTTTTGTGCTGGAGCTGATTTTCCGCTTCAGTTACTTTTTGTTGAAAAAAGAAAAGGCGCAGACACTGGATATCACTTCGGCGGCGGAAGTGCGCAAATTATTAAAGCAGGAAAGCCTGCAGGTGGATCAGGGCAACGGCAACGGCCATCTTCATCCGGTGACGGAACCCGCCCACGAGATCCTGCAGCACCGATATCTGAAGAAGTTACCGCAGGTATTTGAATTTATTTCGCAGTCGCTGCCGCTTTCGGCAGTGGACCGCTCCGAACTGGTGGTGCTGGATACCCACAATCCCTATAATATTGAAACCATTGAGGACGGATCCCTTAATCTGCTGGTGAACCTGCACCGCGTTAATGATTTCCGTTATTTGAACCGTTATTTTCTGGAAGCCCACCGCAAGTTTTACAACGGCGGCTGGTTTGTGGGCCGCGCCGATACCATCTCCACTTTTAATGAGATGTTTTATAAAAAATACCCCAAGCTGCTGGCGGACCTTCTTTTCCCATTTTATTTTATTTATGTGCGGATTCTGCCCAAACTGCCCGGTATAAAGAAACTCTATTTTATGCTGACCCGAGGTAAAAACCGGGTGATTTCCCGGGCGGAATTGCTGGGCCGGCTGCATTTCTGCGGCTTTGAAGTTACCGCGGAAAAACAGATCGGCTATGATTTCTATTTTATTGCCCGTAAAATGAAAACCCCCTGTTTTGATGAAAACCCCTCCTACAGCCCGGTTATCCGGCTGCGGCGGGTCGGCCTGAACAGGAATCCGGTAATTATTTATAAACTGCGCACCATGCATCCCTATTCGGAATATTTGCAGGATTATGTTTACCGCCGCTATAATCTGGAAGAAGGGGGCAAGTTTAAAAACGATTTCCGCCTGACCCAGTGGGGCCGGATATTCCGTAAACTCTGGATTGATGAGCTTCCCCAGTTTGTGAATTACCTTCAGGGGGATATTTCCCTGGTGGGGGTTCGTGCCTTAAGCGAGCATTATTTCAAGCTTTACCCGAAGGATGTACAGGTACTGCGGACCAAATTCAAGCCCGGCCTGGTGCCTCCCTATTATGCCGATATGCCCAAAACTTTTGAAGAGATTGTGGAATCTGAACGCCGCTACCTGTTAAATAAACTGGAACACCCCATCAGCACGGATTTCCGCTATTTCAGCAAAGCGTTGTTCAATATCTTCTTCCGCTCAGCCCGCAGCCAGTAGCCGGTTTATATGGACTGTTGTTATGGGAATAGGGTATAGGGTATAGGGGCTCAATAGCCGCTGACTTCATCCGGGGAGTAGGGAATAGGGAATAGGGAATAAGGAATAAGAAGCTCAATAGCCACTGACTTCATCCGGGGAATAGGGAATAATGAGCTTAATAGCCACTACCTTCAGGTAGTGGATGAAGGATTATTAAAGAAAGGGGCTTCAGCCCAAAAATAAAGCAGGAAAATATCCCGAATACTGTATAAGACGATGAGGCTGTTCCCTACCGTTATACCCTTCCGTTATTCCACGCTTCGGCAGTCCTTCGACCACCCTTCGACAAGCTCAGGGTGACATGTCCTTCCATCATTCCACCCTCCGAAGGGCTCAGGGTGACAGCTCAGAATGACAATTTCTTTTTCTTGCAATCGGTGTATATGTCCGTCATGGTGAGCCTGTCGAACCATGACAAGAAAAAACCATTTTCAAAGGGTATAGGGGGTATAGGGTATAGGGTATAGGGTAAGAGGCTCAATAGCCACTACCTTCAGGTAGTGGGAAAAAGATTATCTGAATAACGGGGCTTCAGCCCAATATATTAACCATTCCCCTATTCCATATTCCATCCCTTCCAAACTTCCATTCTTTCATTCTTCCACCCTTCGACAAGCTCAGGGTGACATCCCCTTCGACAGAGCCTGTCCTGAGTTTATCGAAGGGCTCAGGGTGACAGCTTCTTTTTCTTGCAAGTCGGCGGATATATCGGTCATGGTGAGCCTGTCGAACCGTGACAAGAAAAAACCATCTTCAATAAGATTATAGAGCGGTTCCCTATACCATTATACCCTATACCCTATACCCCTATTCCCGTATTCCTTTTTTATTCGTAGCTGATGCGGTATATGGTTCCGGACTTATCATCGGAAACAAGCATAGAGCCGTCGGGCAGCACTTCCAGATCAACCGGCCTGCCCCAGGCACTCTCTCCCTGCAGCCATCCTTCAGCAAATGTCTGATAGCTTACCGCATTATTTCCCTGCAACCGGACCAGTGAAATCCGGTAGCCGATTTTTTCGCTGCGGTTCCAGGAGCCGTGTTCGGCAATAAATATCTGATTGCGGTATTCCTCCGGAAACATTTGGCCGGTGTAAAAGCGCATTCCCAATGCGGCAACGTGCGGCCCCAGTTCTATGGCCGGTGCGGTAAACTCACTGCAGTCATGCCCTTCTCCGAATTGCGGGTCAGATATGTTTTTCCCGTGGCAAAAGGGATAACCGAAATGCATTCCCGCTTCTGGCGCCCTGTTTAACTCATCCGGCGGCCGGTTATCCCCCAGCAAATCCCTGCCGTTATCTGTAAACCATAAGACCTGCGTTTCGGGATTCCAGTCAAATCCCACTGTATTGCGAATCCCTACTGCGAAAACTTCCAGACCGGAACCGTCCGGATTCATGCGCTGAATATTGGCATACTTATCATAATCCGGTTTACAGATATTGCAGGGTGCGCCGACGGGTATATAGAGTTTTCCGTCAGGACCGAAGCGGATAAATTTCCAGCCGTGATGTTCATCATCGGGAAACTGATCGCTGATCACCACAGGGTCAGGCGGATTTTCTAAATTTTTTTCAATCTGATCAAAGCGCAGCACCCGGTTCACCTCCGCTACATAAAGGGCTCCCTCCCGGAAGGCGACGCCGTTGGGCATGAACAGGCCCTCGGCAATGGTTATCACTTTATCCGCGCGATAATCCTGATTCGTATCCAGAATCGCATAAACTTTATCTTCGCGGGTTCCTGCAAACAGAATTCCATCGGGCGACCACTCCAGCGAGCGGGCATGCGGCACATCTTCAGCAAAAACATTTATTTTAAATCCTTCGGGAAGATGAATATTTTCTATGGGCAGACTGGTGGTTTCTGCAGAAGTGGTTTCTTTTGCGGGTTCGGCGCAGGCAAAATGCACCCCGGCAATAAGCATTCCTGTCAGAATCATAAATTTCTTCAGTCGTTTTTTCATTTATTTTCCCCCGGATAAAATGGTTTATCATTTTATAGAAAAAACGGCTCTCTGTTCCCGCAATTGCAGGGGCTGAATCTTATAAGCTGAACAAAATCAGCGGTTGCAACTTATAAAAGAATGATAAAAAATTAGCAAATCGGGGGAGCTGACTATGGGATCAGATATTGGATTTAAGAATGAGCCTTTGCAGGATATGGTTTCAATCGGCCGGGTAGATTCTGATGCGGCGCGGATCTGGGTGCGGGTGCAGCAGAGCGGGCGGCTGCAGATACTCTGGAATGAAAAAAACAATTCGGGGAATCCGTATGAAGATTTTCTGGAAATTCCAGAAAATAACCGCCGGGACAATACCGGCAGCATCCGCATTCCCGGGGAAAAAGGCAATGCGCCCCCGCTTAAATCAATGACAGAGTATGAAGTTCAGGTTCGTCATACCGGTGACGGCCATCTTGTCGGGAAAGGCCGGTTTGAAACTGCACCCCAAAGCCCGGCAGAAACGCCGGAACGGTTTTCTCTGGCGGTAATGAGCTGTAATCAGCCTTTTGGTGAAGACGGGTCGCAGCGCCCCAATGCCGATCACATGCTGCAGGCTGCCAAAATATGCCTGGAACGCCACAAGTGTAAATTTGTGCTGATGGTGGGGGATCAGATGTATTCCGATTATCCCCAGGGG
>JBAPTX010000425.1:0-3577 GCA_049282375.1 Calditrichia bacterium | reverse complement strand
ATACATGACAATGTTTCCAGGCAGGGGAAAATATCGCCGACCCAGGATTGGATTTTTCCTAATACGGTTTGTTCAGTATCCGGGTCTATATCTTCCCACTGGAAATACAATGAAATTACCGTATTAGCACCGCTTTCCACAAGATCGATTAACCACTCAATTTGACCGATAGAAACTAATCCAAATTTCGCCACTAATGCATGGGCCGCGCCCACTTTTACCGCGAAAATAACTAAGGATAAAAATACACCTTTTAGGGCGCCGATAACAGCTGCATCGCAAATACCTTCAGCAGTTAGTTCATAGCTTTCGGATCTATACGCTTTGGTAATTTCAGCCAATATCCCACTAATAGCACCAACTGCGGCGCCTAATGCCAATGCACCTGCTAAAGATAAACCAGCATTTGACTCTTTAGGCTTAATCAGGCTGAATTGGAGGGTGAGGGCCGCTGACAATATAAAAACGAGAAAAATCCATCGTAATTTATTTTGCTTGATATTGTGTGCCAGAGTAATTGCCCCCATCGATACGCTCCTATTGCAAAGGTGAGAAGTTATCTTTTTTAAGTAAAATGTGGGAAAGAATGCTCATTGGAAAAATAGAATGAACGTAAGATCCATGAAGGTGCACCAAAGACATCGACAGGGCTATCAAATATGTTTCAGAGGCCGAAAAAATTGAAATACACAACCGTTGCGAGAGTTAGCCCCGACTTGGTCTCGAATTTTATGTTGCAAAAAATTATCAAAACGGCCGAATTATCATCCAACCATCCAGATTTTTTGCCATCCCGATCTTATTTCATCCAACCATCCCATAAAGGGTTCCATGAGTTCATTAACCGCGGACGGTCGCAGACGGACGCAGACAACGGCCAAAAACAGTCAACCGCTTCGCGATGGAAAATTGTCGGCGCTGGGCTGCGGTAAATTCAATTGATCTTCCGCGACAGAATAGAATAATAGAAGGGACGTCCCGGTTATGCCCCTGATCTGAAGGATTCCCCTGTAATTATAGCTATTTCGCGTGGAAATTCCCCGGAGCAACTCAAAATTAAAAACTAAAAGCTAAAAATTACAATCACTGGCTCCTGGATTCCGTCTCCTGGATTGTCCTGTTTGACATTCATAAATTATTCGGTTATTTTTGATTTGTACGCGTCCACAAAATTCAAAATAAATCTTATAATCGATGTGTTAAGTTATGGAGGCCGTCATGTTAACTGCATACATAAATGCCGCAATGCGCAACGCACATTATGAAATATTAGAAGGCGGCGAAGGGTATGTTGGCAAAATCCCTGGACTCCAAGGTGTCTGGGCAAATGGCGCTACTCTTGAGGCCTGTCGCGACGAATTGCGCGAGGTATTGGAAGAATGGATCCTGTTAGGTCTTAAGATGAACCATGATATTCCGGCGATAGATGGCATCGAACTGAAGCTGGAAAAAGTGGCCTGATGCCTGCGATTAAACCGATCAGACAGAAAGAACTCATCCACTTTCTTAGAAAGCTAGGCTTTTTGGGCCCCTATTCAGGTGGTAAACATCAGTTTATGATCAAAGAAAATTTGCGGTTAAGGATTCCCAATCCTCACAAGAGGGAAATTGGTAAAAATCTATTGAAGACGATACTGAATGAAGCTGAAATATCATTAGAAACCTGGGAAAAGCTTTAACCCCCCTCTTATACCAAAATGATGAGCATTCGTGAGATCCGAGATAGAGCGGCATAATGAAATAGGCACATAAATTTATGCCGTTCTATAATCAGAATTCCAGTCCGGCTCCGATTTCGTCTGCCTCGATAATGATCTGGCCAGATTTATGAGTTTATTCTCGACGGCATAATGCCGCTTATCGAACTCATCAAAAGCACACCGGCTGATTTCACCTGATCGCAAAAGCGCATACATTTGAGAATAATTTTCCCCAGAAGATCCCAGGGCAATATTTACAAACTGGATATATTCCTTTATAGATCTCCGGCAATATCCTTCTGCTATATTAGAATGAATTGAAAATGCAGAATCCAGAACCTGATCTCGAGTCTTAAAAGCCAACCCTTTTATTTCAGAAAGAACTTGTTTTACGAATACATATAGTTCAATTGACTCCCTCCAGACCAACAGCTTTCGAAAACCACGGTTTAAATTTCTATTCCGTTCAATAACCTCGTCTTCAATCCCGCTTTTCATCCAACCATCCTAATCATCCAACCATCCCGATCTTATTTCATCCAACCATCCTAATCATCCATCCATCCAGATCGTATTTCATCCAACCATCCTAATCATCCAATCATCCCGATCTTATTTCATCCACCCATCCAATTTTTTTAATCGTCCCTCGTCCTAGCGCAGCGGTCGTCCATCGTCCCTCGATCTTTTTCCGTCTCCTGCATTCTGGTTTCTGAATCCGCTATTGAAGATTCTTAAAACCGTCTTTTTGACCCTGAAAAGAGTGCGCTAAGACAGAAAAGCGACCATTTTAGAAGCTCATTCCCAAAAAATTCAGCAGCATAGCTTGGTCCGACCCCAGCATTTTCCCTTGGATCTGCCTCGTTAACCGGGAAAAAACTGTCGATCTCGGAATGACTGCCACCAAAATAAGCTTGACAATCTGTCAGATCCTGTATACGTTTCGGTGAAATCGTACACAAATCTAAAGGGTGAATAAATGGTTCGCATAGTTGCTGACAGCAGTGCACTTATTTTGCTGGCTAAATGTGATTTGCTGGAGATCGTTTGCGATCTGTTTGAGATGTTTGTGCCGGAAATAGTTAGATCCGAGGTAGCGTCCAGTGATCTGGTCAAACAATATCCGGATGCTGCCTTGATTTCCGAACTGATTTCAAAGGAGGCCATAAAACTGAAAAGTTCATCCGGCAATTTGCCGTCTCCACGCCTTTCGCTTCATAAAGGAGAAGAGGACGCTTTGCGATTAGCTATTGATCTGAAAGGCTCCCTTCTTGCTACAGATGACGGCAAAGCGTTAAAAGCTGCAAGGTTTTTTAATATTCCTTTTATTATAACACCAAAGATCGTAATTGAACTATTCAGACTGCGCAAAATATCGTTTAAAATGGCGCGAGAGGCGCTTCTAAAACTTGATAAAATCGGACGGTATTCACCTGAGATCATTGCTGACGCATTAATTTCGCTATTGGAGAAACAAGATGGCAAAGCCAACCACAATAAGGATATCTGAAGATCTTTTAGCCGAAATCGATGAACTGGTTAAAGAACTGAAATTGGATCGTTCGGCCTATTTGCGGGAAGTTTTACAAAAGGGGTTTACCCTTGACAAACAGGATCGGCTGTTAAGCAAATACCTCCGAAAAGAATTAGGCCAAATGGAAATTTGTCAGGAACTGAGCTGGACCCCATGGGAATTTCTGAGCCAGTTGAAATTAAGAAACCTGCATGTCAATGTCGATTTGGAAGACTGGCTGGATTCTGCCGAACTTCCGGGTAAAACCAAGAAGATAAGAAATTTTGATTTACCACAGACGGACGCGGACATATAGGCCTTCGGCTGTTAGAGGTCGGAGGAATGGATACGATTTTATGGTTTA
>JBAPTX010000424.1:0-7120 GCA_049282375.1 Calditrichia bacterium | reverse complement strand
AAACTGTCCGAGTAAATGGAAAACCCTGCATTACAAAAAGATGAAACAGAATGAAAGACGGCGGAATAGAGCCGAAAGTGCCAGTCGGGATGCACTTCTTTCATTCCCCAGAAAAGAAAAGCTGCACCAATGGCTTCAATGGCAAGGGTAAATAAAACAGTGTTACCCAACAGCTTGGTTATAATGCCGATATTCTCATAATCCAGCATTTCCCTAAGCATGGTCTTTTCCCGGATGCTGATCGACCTGCGCAGAATCAATGCAAAAAAGGAGGCATAAGTCATAATCCCGAGTCCGCCTGCCTGAATAAGCAGCAGAATAAGTACCTGGCCGGATCGGCTGAAAAACTGACCGGTATCCACTACAATTAACCCGGTAACACAGGTGGCGCTGGTGGAAGTAAACAGAGCATCCAGAAATCCCAAATGATTGCCCGGCTCAACCGCCTTCGGCAAACTTAACAACCCGGCACCAATCATAATGATGATAAAAAAGCTGGCGAGTAAAATCTGGGCGGGATGTAAAGGTATTCCGGCGACAAAGTTGCTCAAAACGGTACTCTTGGAAAAAATTGAAAGTACCAGTGTGATCTGAAAGGCTATGATATATATTTTTGAAATCTGAACGACATCTTCACCGCTGAAAAAGCTGATGATTAAATCCAGCCGGTGAATCCGCAGAAATGAAAGGGTTTCGATGAGGATCAGAACCACCAGCACCATATCAAACCAGTGGGACTTGAAATATTGTATCCGGCTGGGGGCTACAAATATTTTAACCAGGCTGTGAAGTACAAAAAACCAGATGATCAGAATGTCAATGCGGTGAATAATAAACTGGAAATGGGAAGACAGGTAAAATCCGTATTCCGCAACAAGTGAGAAAATTGCCAGCAGGGCCACCAAGAACATGACATAGTCTAAAATGCGGACAACCGGCTGCAGAACAAATCTATCCATTCATAATCCTTTAAAATTACTAAATTTAATTGCAGGGAGGCATAGAATGCAAGCAATTGAAAACTCAGTTTCCAAAGGTTGATTATTAATTAAAACAACTGTATTTTGCATTGTAACAGGAGAATTAATCGATGAAAGAAGCATTTTTTTATGAGCAGCAGGATAGTGAGCGGTTGAAATGTTTTCTCTGCCCCCGCTATTGTTTAATAAAACCAGGACAGAGAGGCTTCTGCTATGTTCGGAAAAATATCGGGGGCCGTCTGATAGCTCTATCTTATAACCGGCCCTATGCCATAAATGTAGATCCGGTAGAAAAAAAACCGCTTTATCATTTTCTGCCCGGTACCCAGATATTGTCCATCGGTACCGCGGGCTGTAATCTGGCCTGCAAATTTTGCCAGAACTGGGAGTTGTGCAAAGCGGAAGAGCATTCCCGCAAATCCATGGAGATTCCGCCGGAGCGGGTTGTGCAAATGGGTTTTCATTACGATACCGCCAGTATCGCCTTTACCTATAATGAGCCAACTGTATTTGCCGAATACGCCATGGATATCTCCGGCCTTGCCCGTAAACATCATATTCGAAGCGTTATGGTAAGCAACGGTTATATAACCCCGGAAGCCATCGATTCGGTTTATGCTGATATTGATGCCGCAAATATTGATTTAAAGGCGTTTACCGACCGTTTCTATCAGAAATACACCCTTTCTTACCTGGAACCGGTGCTTTTTACACTGAAGAGGCTGCAGGAATTGGGCGTCTGGATCGAAATTACAAATCTGGTTATTCCCGGATTAAATGATGATGAAAAGGAATTGACCCGGTTATGTGAATGGGTGATATCTGAACTGGGACCGGATGTGCCGCTGCATTTTACTGCATTTCATCCAGATTACAAGTTAAAAGACCGGCACTCCACAACCCCTTCATCTCTAATCAGGATTCGCAAGCAGGCGCAGGAGATAGGATTAAATTATGTTTATCTGGGAAATATCAGCGATGGCGAAGGATCAGATACCTATTGCCCTCAATGCAGCAATGTGCTTGTCCAACGCTCCTGGTATTCAGTTAAAATTAAAAATTTTAAAAATGGACACTGCACCAACTGCGGCCGGGAAATCCCCGGAATTTTCAGTTGAACTTTTTAAATTTTCATTGTGCATACAGTGAAAATAAAAGGATTCCGAATTTCTATAGTCATCTAAACCGGATATCCTGAATTGTCAAATCTGTCCCAACCCGCCTGTCGAATTTGTCATACTCAGAAGATATCGGACAATATGACAAAGCAGGCTATTTACAGCTTTTCAGCTCTCTGTATTTGTAATTATTAGACTTACCTTCTTTTTTAAATACTGGCACCATATTTGAAGCCTTTATACACTAAAATTGAGGTGAATTATGCTTCGTTTCATATTTAACAACCTGGCTGATAATGATTATAAACACTATAAACCATTTTTTTCTTTAGGAATTTTCTTGATGTTTATCGGAGTTGTTATTTTACTGGTGCCTGAAATTTTAGTCGCATTTGTGGCTTCGGTTTTTCTGCTGGGCGGTTCTGCCCTGCTGTTTTTAGGGTGGAAAATGCGGAAATTTTTTAACAGGGCACAGAGAATTAAAATTCGAATTGATGATTAAAAGGGAGATTTTAAATAATGATAAAGATAGATCAAAATTTGGAAAACATAGAAGTGCCGGAAGTTCTTCCCATAATTCCGGTCAGAAACACAGTTTTCTTTCCGCACCAGTTTATTCCACTGGCCATCGGCAGGAAAAAATCAATCAAACTGATTGAATATGCAGTTCAGGAAAACAGTTTAATCGGGATAATCGCCCAGAAAGACGGTATTGTGGACGATCCCAAACCGGAAGATCTCTATTCGATCGGCACAGTGGCGCGGATCCTGAAGGTCATTGATCTGCCGGACGGCAGCAAAAGCGCTTTTATCCAGGGAGTCAAGCGGTTTCGGATTTATGATTTTGCCCACAGCGATCCCTTCTTTATGGCCCATGTGCGGCCTTTGCCGGAGGAGATGCCGGAGGGAGAACTCAAGATTGATGCACTGGCAACCAATCTGAAGAATCTGTTTCAGAAGGCTACCGAACTGGCGCCGGAAATTACCAGCGAACATCAGGCACTGGTGATGAACGTGCATGAACCCTCCATAGTGGCAGATATCGTAATCGCCTTCTCCAATATTCAGGTGCCTGAAAAACAGCAGATTCTGGAAATCACCAATGTTGCCGAACGGCTGAAAAAATCCACTTATCTGTTCAACAAGTACTTACAGACGCTGGAGCTTGGCAAAAAAATCCAGAATGAAGTGCAGGATGAGATCAGCCGCGGACAGCGTGAAATGTATTTGCGCCAGCAGCTGAAGGCGATTCAGAAGGAGCTGGGTGATTATGATGATACCAGCGATGCAGGCGACTTAAAAAAGAAAATGGAAGAAGCCAATTTACCCGAAGAGGTCAAAAAGGTGGCGGAAAAGGAACTGGACCGCTTAAGCCGCATGCATCCGGCTTCCGCCGAATATACAGTTTCCCGCACCTATCTGGATTGGTTAATTGAAGTTCCCTGGAATACCAGCACGGAAGACAATTTGAATATTCAGTCTGTGCAGGATAAGCTGAATGATGACCATTACGGACTGGATAAAGTAAAAAAGCGTATTCTTGAATATCTGGCAGTTCGAAAGTTGAAGAACGATATGCGCGGGCCCATTTTATGCTTTGTCGGCCCCCCCGGAGTCGGTAAAACCTCTCTTGGGAAATCCATTGCGGAAGCTCTGGGACGTAAATTTGTCCGCATTTCGCTGGGCGGTGTCAGGGATGAAGCGGAAATCAGGGGCCACCGCCGGACGTATATCGGCGCATTACCCGGCCGCATTATTCAGGGTATAAAAAAGGCAGGCTCCAATAATCCGGTATTTATGCTGGATGAAATTGATAAAGTCGGGGCCGATTTCCGGGGGGATCCTTCCGCAGCTTTGCTGGAAGTTCTGGATCCCGAGCAAAATAACAGCTTCAGCGATCATTATCTGGAAGTCCCTTTCGATTTGACGAAGGTGATGTTTATCGCAACGGCCAATATGCATGAGACAATCATTCCGGCATTGAAAGACCGCATGGAAGTCATTGACATTCCCAGCTACATCGAGGAAGAAAAAGTTGAGATTGCCCAGCGGTTTTTGATTCCCAAGCAAATAAAAGCACACGGATTAAAGGAAGATCAGGTGCGCTTCGAGAAAGAGGCACTACATGTTATCATTAATTCCTATACCCGGGAGGCCGGTGTTCGCAACCTGGAACGACAGATTGCCGCAATTTGCCGCGGCGTTGCCAAGGATGTGGCCTCCGGCAAAGACGAGAATTTCCGCATTCACAGCGAACAGGTCCCTAATTTCCTCGGACCCATCAAGTTTTACAGCGAAGTGGCGGAACGGATTGATTCCCCGGGAATTGTAACCGGCCTGGCCTGGACGCCCATGGGCGGAGATATTCTCTTTATTGAAGCTTCTCAGATGAGCGGAAAGGGCAACCTGGTACTGACCGGGCAATTGGGCGATGTGATGAAGGAATCCGCCAAAGCGGCAATGAGTTATATCCGGGCGCACTCTTCGGACTTTACTCTGGATGACAATTTCCAGGAAAAAATCGATATTCACATTCATATTCCGGCAGGGGCCACCCCGAAGGACGGCCCTTCCGCCGGCGTGACCCTTTTCACCGCACTGGTATCCCTGCTGACCAAACAAAAGGTCCGCAACGACATTGCCATGACCGGGGAAATAACAATGCGTGGTAAGGTGCTGCCGGTGGGCGGCATTAAAGAAAAGGTTCTGGCAGCGCATCGGGCCGGCATACGGACCGTAATCCTACCGGAGAAAAATCAGTCCGATGTCGTGGAAATTCCCGAAACCGTGCAGCAGGAAATGAAGTTCATCTATGTGAACAACATGGCGGATGTCATTAAAAACGCGTTCAGCAAAAAGAAATTCCCGGTAAATCCCCAGCCGGCAGCACCGCAGGCAACCGCCTGAGAATGGGATCTAAGCAGGACGAATAACCATGGATGCAAAAAAAGATTATTATAAAATCCTGGGTGTCAGTGAAAACGCTCCGGATGAAGAGATAAAAAAAGCGTACCGGCAGTTGGCAAAAAAATATCACCCGGACACCCGTTCGGGTGATAAAACTGCCGAAGAACGGTTCAAGAATATCAGCGAAGCCTATAGTGTATTAAAAGACCCGAAGAAGCGCAAGCAATATGATCTGATGAGGAAAAACCCCTTTGCCGGCGGGCAGGGGAATTTTGGCGGAGGCGGGTTTGGCGGTTATCAGGATGCCGGTTCCGGCGGGTTTACCGTTAACTTTGGGAATGCCGGCCAGGGCGGTGCCGGCGGAATAGATGACCTGCTGGGCAGCTTTTTTGGTTTTGGCGGCGGACGCAGCAGCCGCCATACCAGTGCTGAAGATCTTTTTTCGCGGCAGCACTCCCGCGGGCCCCAAAAAGGCGCAGATGTGCAAAGTGAATTGACGATTCCTTTTGATCTGGCGGCAACGGGCGGGGAAACCGTCGTGCAGACGCCGCTTGGCAAACAGGTAAAACTTAAAATTCCGGCCGGGGCAGAAGATGGCAAGAAACTGAAAATGTCCGGGCATGGCTCACCGGCAAACGGCGGTGGAAAACCCGGCGATCTTTATATAATTCTTCATGTTGCGCCACATCCCCAGTACGAACGAAAGGGATTTGATATTTATTCTTCCGAAAAGATCAATCTTGCCGGTGCAGTGCTGGGTACAAATCTGGAAGTCACCACCATTGATGGCAAAAAAATAAAGTTAAAAGTGCCTGCAGGAACCGGCAGCGGCAAGACTTTCCGCTTAAAAGGGCTGGGAATTATATCCGGAAACAGCCGGGGCGACCATTATGTAAAGATCGAAATTGAAGTCCCGCAGCATCTTAATTCCAAATCCCGAAAACAGTTTGAAGAATGGGCCCGCAAAGAAGGACTGTTGTCCTGACCCGGCCCATTTCCGTTTTTCTCGACTCCTTCCATTTCCTTTTTATCTTTTGAAAAAAGCTTTGCAAACGAATAGCGCATCTGACAAATTATCGGCAATTGATGATTAACTGGTTTCATTCATGCCTGAATTGGGCCGAATTAAATTTTATGTGGACAATATGCTGAGGGGGTTAGCCACCTGGCTGCGCTTTCTGGGCTTCCCGGCAATTATTCTGAACAGCCCGCAGGAATTTGTTCAACTGCAAAAGAGAGAGGATCACTGTTTTTATCTGACCCGAAGCAACCGCCACTACCATACAGCGGGTGCGGAAGATGCCATCCGGTTGTTGAGTGATGATATCCCCGGACAGTTAAATGAGCTGGACCGTGAACTGTCAATTTTTCAAAAAATAAATTTGCTTTCACTGTGCAGTATCTGCAATGTTCCCGTGGAAAAAACGGATAAAGCGGCCATCCGGCAGGAAGTGCCGGAAAAAGTCCGGCATTCTTTTAACCTTTTTTATCGCTGCCCGGAATGCAGCCGTATTTACTGGGAGGGAGGACACATCAAACGATTAAAGGATAAGCTGAAACGGATGAACATCCCTTTACCGGAAAACCACTCACACGAAAATTTTTAACAGGAGACAGAAAATGGAGAATTCAATTTTTACACAGGTTACTGAAAAGCTGGAATCACTGCGGCCGCAAATGATCAGTTTTCAAAAAGAGATTACCCGAATTCGCGCCCTCAGCCCCACCAGCGGTGGTGAAGGTGAATGGGATAAGGCCATGTTCATTAAAGATTTTTTAAAAGAAAACGGCATCACCAAAATCGACCAGATAGATGCCCCGGACGAAAAAGCAAAGAATGGCAAACGGCCCAATTTAATCGTACGCATACCCGGTAAATCTGCCGAAAGGCGCATCTGGATTATGGCACATACCGACGTAGTGCCGGAAGGCGATTTAAAGCTGTGGGAGAGTGATCCATGGGAAGTGGTGGAAAAAGACGGCAAACTTTACGGCCGGGGTGTGGAGGATAACCAGCAAAGTTTAACCAGTGCAGTATTTACCGCAGTGGCATTTCACCAGCTAAATATCCAGCCCGCCTACAATCTTAATCTGCTGCTGGTAGCAGATGAAGAA
>JBAPTX010000423.1:0-6407 GCA_049282375.1 Calditrichia bacterium | reverse complement strand
GTTCATCTGTATACCGTCAGTTTTTTCAGCGGTGATAATTATCTGACATTAAAAGGGGCGCTTCGCCAGGAAGGGGTCCGCACCGAAATTGATCTGAGCGAATTTGTGGTGGAGTATGAAAATTACCGCATTCACCAGTTGGATACACTGCAGGCTTATTTTCAGAACGATACACTCTCTATTGAAGACATTGTACTGGCGGCGCCCCATGAGGGCCGGATTGAACTGCGGGGCGAAATGGATTTAAATGGAAATATCGGACTGGGTGTCTTTTTCAAAAATATCCGGTTGCAGCCTTTTAACCAGTTCCTGCGCTGGGATAATTCCCTTTCCGGTTTAAGTGACATTTCACTTGAAATATATGGGGAACTGGACAGCCTGCAGGTGGATGCCATAGTGGAAATGAATAAACTGGTTTTAAATTCGGATTCGCTGGGGTTTCTATATGCAAAAGGGAATTACTATTTTAATAATGTGGAAGTGGACAGTTTTTTATACCGGCGGGACGAAAATTCATTTCTTTCTTTAAAGGGAAACATGATTTTGCCCGGCGATGGCGTTAAGGAAACGGAAGCGGCCACACCAATAAATGTCAATGCGAAATTTGAAAATCTTACCCTTCAGGAATATTCTTTTTTATTCAACACCACCTATCCGGTAATGGGAAAATTCAGCGGCAGCCTGAATATCAGCGGCACCCTGGAAAATCCGATGGGCACTTATCTGATTTCCGGCCAGGATGTGCAGATCCGCGAATATCATTTCCCGGAATTCAGTCTGGATGGCCGCTTAACGCCCCGGCAGATTGTGCTGGATCTGGGTATAATAAATTTCATGAACAGTTTGATTACCGCCACGGGTTATAAAACCATCAAATGGAATCTGCAGAATCCCGACGAAATATTTGCCGACAAAACCTTTTCGCTGAAGCTGACCATGCAGGAGGATACGGTTGCCTTTTTGGATGTGCTGACTCCGGAAGTGGATATTCTGACCGGAGAAATCAACGTAAATTTACGTATCGGCGGCCCCTATGATAATCCCACCTTAACCGAAGGCACCATTCAGATAAAGAATGGTGAACTGTATCTGACAAAAATTGAAAATCCAGTTACCCAATTAAATTTAACTGCGGAATTGAAAGGCAGCGAACTGCAGATCCGGCAGGGGAGTGGCCGCATGGCCGGAGAAGTGGAATCTCACGGCTTTTTTGCCAAATGGGCAGGCAAGCTGCTGTCCCCGATTAAAAAGTTGTTATTCCCGGAAGAAAAGGGCGGTGATCTGCAGATTTCCGGCAGTATTGATCTGGCAGAACTGACCCGTCCCCGCTTTAACAACCTGCGCCTGAAGGCAGAAAAAGTTTACATCAATTATTTTCTGGAAAATGTAAAACTGCTGGTCAGCACGGACAACCTGACCATTAACGGCCGGGATACCCTGCGCATCAGCGGGGATGTCACCGTCTCGGAGGGGGAAGTGGATCTGGATCTGGCCGAATCGGAAAAGAATGTGCTGCTTTCGCCCTCAGTGCGGGAAACCGCCCCCTTTATGCAGTACCGCCTGCATGTGATCATTCCCGGTAATTTTTATGTCCGCAGCGAAGCCACCTTCAATGCCTTTGATATGCAACTGGAAGGAGAACTGGACATTATTCAGGAACCGCGGGAGGAATTGGAAATATTCGGGACTCTGGAAATTCCCAAAGGTAAATATTTTCAGTTTGAAGAGTTCTCGATTCGGAACGGCCGCATTGAGTTTACCAATCCCAAAGAGTTGCCGCGGCTGAACATCTATGCTGAAAAAAACAAATACGGCTATATTTTTGAACTGCATGTGGAAGGGCCCATTAATGACCCGGTAAAGGAATTAACCATTTACGATTCCAATACACGGCAGGATGTCACCCATCTTTATCCGGAACCGAAAGACCAGTTTGCTTTGCTGCTGTTTGGTGTCCCCTTTAATGAACTGGGCAGCAGCGCCAGTTCTATTGTAATCAGTAAAGGGGAAGAGGTGCTCAGTCAGGCGCTGATCTCTCAGTTTGAACGGGAAGCGCGCCACTTTATCGGGCTGGATGAAATCCGCGTGGAAACCCAGGAAAACCTGCTGGATTTCCGCAACCGCCGCCTGAACCAGTCGTTTAATGAATCCAGCCTGTCCCTGGGCAAATACCTGACGCCGGATCTTTATTTTGAATACAAAACCCGTTTGGCTTCGGCCGGGCTGCCGGGGCTGGGGGAAATCCCCACACCCCAGTTATCCTGGGAGGCCGGAAATCAGATATATCTGGAATATCGCATCAACCGCAACTGGTCTTTATCCACTTTTTATGAAAAGAGAGAATTTGACCGTTTCAAAATTGAAATCAACTGGCGACACAATTTTTAAACTGCCGGTTTTCCTGCTGTTTTTAACAATCTTTACATTGCCGCTGCAGGCTGACCGTCTCAAGGTTAAAAAAATTGAGATCAAAGGGAATAAGGCTTTCAGCAGTGCCGAACTGAGGTCGCTTTTAAAATCCGAAAAAGGAGAACCGTTTAATAGTAAGTTCCTGCGGCTGGACCGCACCATCCTGCAGAATTTTTACGACCGGCAGGGCTTTTTAAATGTGTGGGTGGAAAACAATGTGGAGCGGGATGGGGATGATATTACAATAATTTATGATATTTCGGAGGGCAATCGTTTCCTGCTGGATACACTCATGGTTTCCGGCGCCCAGATGCTCTCCCCCCAGCAGGTGAAGAATCGCATTGATATTAAAGCAGGGGAAGTATTCCGGCAGCAGGCGGTTGAAAGCGGTTTGAACACGCTCGAACAATATTACCTGAATCATGGAAAGCCTTATGTTATTCTGGATGAAGAGCGCAATGTCACCGATTCCCTGATCAGTGTTCAAATTAATATTCAGGAAAATGAAACGGTCATCATTCGCGAAGTAGGCTATTCCGGTTTAAATAAGGTAAAGCAGTTCGTGGTGGACCGGGAACTGGAAATTAAAAAAGGCGATCTTTATTCCCGTGAAAAAATAGAGCGCTCCCAGCGGAATATTTACAGCACCGGTTTATTTGAGTTTGTGGGGATAGAGTTGCAGCCGCTGGATACTTCCCGCAGCCGGGTGCGCTTAAACATTAAGCTGGTGGAAAAAGATTCGCGGTGGATCGGCCTTCGTTTCGGGGTCGGTTATGAACAGGAAGTGGCATTCGGCGGCACTTTTGATTTTACCTTCGAGATCGGGCAAAGGAACCTGCTGGGGACGGCCCGCACGATTTCGGCAACAGTAATCCCCTCATTCTCTTACGATTTTGCTAATAATAAAATCAGAAATCCCAAGAACCAGTATGCGGTCACTTTTGTGGAACCCTGGCTGGGATTTACCCGCACACCCGGCGTTTTTCAGACCTCCTATCTGCAGGCGCGCCCCCTGAATTCGGCGGATTACAACTATTTTACTTCATCTTTTCAGGTCAGGCACGAATTCAACAAGGTGTGGCAGACCACCGGAACCATTGCCTTTAACCGGGTGAAAGTTCTGGATCAGGATTCCCTCAGCACCTCCTTTTTTAATCAAACCCGCGGCCAGGATTTTATCTATTCACTGCAGACTTCGCTGGCGCGGGATAAGCGGGACAGCTATTTAAATCCACAGGATGGCTCGGTTATGGAAGGCACCCTGCGGTTTGCGTACGCCAACAGCCGAGATCAGGCCAGCGGCGAAACCAGTGTAAACCGGTATTTTAAGTTGATGGGTAAATGGAATCGCTATCAGAATATGCCATTTTTTAAAAGCTGGGTTTTCGCCACCCGGATCCGGAGCGGAAATATTTTTGAGCTGGGACAGCGGTCCAGGATTCCGGTGCTGGAGCGCTTTTATCTGGGCGGTTCATCTACGGTGCGCGGATATCCTGAGCAGTTACTGGGTCCGGTAGCGGTGGACGAATCGGGCAGGGTGCAGGCAATTGGGGGAAAGTTTATGCTGCTGGCTAATGCCGAAATCCGCCTGCCCCTGGTCTGGCTCTTGTGGGCGGAAGTCTTTACAGATGCCGGAAATGTCTGGTTACAGCTTGAGAATTTCCGTCCGATCGATATCAAATCCACTTCCGGGGCGGGGCTGGCGCTGGTGACGCCGCTGGGCCCGATCCGCTTTGATTACGGAATTAAACACCGGCCGGAAAAGGGAGAATCCTTTGGAGAGTTTCATATGAGTATTTCCTTTGCCTTTTAAAAAGGATTAATGTTGACTTATCCTCTTTCTGTTTTCTGCTTTGCAGCACTCTGACAAGAAACAGCGTTTTGCACCTGCCGCCAGACTATAATCAGTTTACAAAATCTGTATACCGGCCTTAAGGCTGAAGCCCGGTAATAGAACAATCTTTTCTCCCCCTACCTGAAGGTTGTGGCTATTGAGCCGGACTGATTTGCGGGATGGAATAAAATCGATTTGACTGGCAGCTCTTGCTCAATCGTCCCCGGCTTTTAGCCGGTGGGTAATGCGATCTGAGCTACGAGCCCGTTTGCGGCACAGCTTCTTTTTTCTCTTCCTTCTCATCGTCCGAACCCCAGCCGAACTTTTCCATTAATACACTGACCGAATCACTGAACATATAGTAGAGAACCGGTACTACCACCAGCGTAAGGGCAGTCGAGAAAAGCAGTCCGAAAATAACGGCGACTCCCATATTGCTCCACCATTGGGAGCTTTCCGCTCCAAATTGTATAAACTTGCTGAAATCCCCCTTAAACAATCCGATAAAATCGATATTTATTCCTGCCGTTAGAGGGATAAGCCCCAGAATGGTTGTTACTGCCGTCAGGATAACCGGGCGCAGACGGGCTTTGCCCCCGTGAATAATGGCATCCATTTTACTGAAACCGCTTGCCCGAAGCTGTTGAACATAATCGATGAGCACAATGGCATTATTCACCACAACTCCCGCCAGGGAGATGATACCGATACCGGTCATTATAATACCAAACGGTTTAAAGGTAACCAGCAGCCCGAAAAAGACTCCGAAAAAGGAGAGCAGTACGGAAATGATGATCACAAAGGGCAGTGTAATGGAATTGAATTCCGTGACCAGGATAAACAATATCAGCAGCACGGCGATCAGGAAGGCCCGCATCAGGAAATCTGAAGCGGCCTTCTGCTCGGTATCCTGACCCGCGTAAGTCAGGGTATAGCCTTCCGGGGTTTTGAAACCGGCCAGTTGGTCTTTTACATCTCCCAAAACTTCGGCCGAACTGCGTCCGAAGGCATCAGCGGTAATGGTTACCACGCGGTCCCCGTCCACATGGTTAATGGTGCTGAGGCCGGAGGAAAATTCCACCGAAGCAAAATTGGCAAGGGGGATGTGCATCCCTTCATGAAAAATGGTCAGATTCAGCAAATCGGTATAACTTTTGCGAAAATCTTTGCTGAAGCGGACGGTAATATCGTATTCATCCTGACCCACCCGGTACTCCGAAGCTTCGGTGCCGTTAACCGCGGTGCGGATAGTGCTGGCAATCTGAGCAGTATTTAGTCCCAGCAGTGCTGCCTTTTCACGGTCGATGCGGATGCGCAGTTCAGGCCGCCCTTTTTCATAATTGTCCTTCAGCTCGGTTAAACCCGGAATATCGCGGATTTGCCGCTGAATTTCATTGGACAGACTTTCCAGAATGGCGAAGTCTTCTCCCTTTATTTGAATTTCCACTGCTTCACCGGTGGGCGGACCTTCCTGCGGCTTTGTAACATCAATCCGCACACCGGGAATACCTTCCACATCTTCCTTTACCGACTGCAGGGTTTTAAAAGAACTTTGATCCCGCAGATATTTGTCCACAAAATCGATGGTAATCTGGGATTTGTGGGGGGAGCCGCCGCCGGCACCAAATGAGAAGGCATCGGACACATTTCCCACTTCGGTTACATAGTGTTCCATGTCCGGCACATTGTTGATCCGCTCTTCAATTGTGCGCACAATTTTATCGCTGGTTTCCACCCGCGTTCCCACCGGCGCTTCCACCTTAATCCACGCCTGACTGGGTTCCATATCGGGAAAAAATTCAATTCCATGGTTAAACATTCCGTAGATCACGAACATGGCAATGTAGCTGGCAAATGTTAGGCCTAATGTCGTCCAGCGGTGTTTAAGGGACCATTTCAGAGTGCTTTCGTAATTAACAATCATTTTCTGCAGCAGCCGGTCGCCGGGCAGCTTTTTCATCTTTTCGTCCAGTCTTAAAAATGATGCGGCAAATACCGGATTAAACACAAATGCGACAAAAAGCGAAGCAGACAGGGTGATGATGAGGGTAATGGGAAGGTACTTCATAAATTCGCCCACAATTCCCGGCCACAAAATGAGCGGCCCGAATGCAAACAGGGTTGTGACGGTGGAAACCGCCACGGCAATTCCCACTTCCGCGGA
>JBAPTX010000422.1:0-2189 GCA_049282375.1 Calditrichia bacterium | reverse complement strand
GGTCAATAATGATTACCGCGGAATTCTGCAAAAGAATGGGATGATCCTCTCCGGAATCAACCCGGAGGAGGACCTGGTGGAAATTGTTGAACTGAAAGATCATCCCTGGTTTCTGGGGTGTCAGTTTCATCCTGAATTGAAAAGCCGCATCAGCCGCCCGCATCCGCTTTTTGTCAGTTTTGTTCAGGCCGCGCTGGAAAAATGTAATTAGGATCAGCGGAGTCATTTATGAGCGAGTATGAAATAAAAAATTTTGATGAAATCGATTATGTGAATATTAATCCGGCGGAAGACCGCTTCAGGCTGCCGGATGGCAGCGTTTATCGCTTCAGCGACCATCAGTGTGATGACTGCTGGACCGGCGGTACTGTTTTGGAAAGTTTGGATGAACCCCGCGAATACCGCTGTGTAATGTGCAAAAACAATCTGGAATGGCGGGAATTCAGGAATGATTTTTTAGCACCCACTGGCGATACCCTGAAGTTTCTGCTGCCCCGCAACTGGTCCGGTGAGGAAAATGAAAAATGGTTTCAAACCTATAAAGAAAGACGCCTGGCGCAGGAAGAATTCCGGGAGCAGATGCTGAAAAATAAAGGTGAATAGCAGTTATTATATGGTAAAACTGGATCACATTAAAATTGGTAAAAATCAGCCTTTGACCCTCATTGCCGGTCCCTGTGTAGTGGAAAGCGAGAAACTGATCCGCGAAACCGGCGAATATTTGAAACGGGCTGTGGAAAAACTGCCGGTACAGCTCATTTTTAAAGCATCCTATCGCAAAGCGAACCGCACTTCTCTGACGGGCTTTACCGGTCTGGAATTTGTGGAGGCGCTGCAAATACTGGACGGCTTCCGCAAAGATCTGCAGCTTCCCCTGCTGACCGATGTGCACAGCGAATTGGAAATTCCTGTTGTGGCGGAGGTGGCGGATGTCCTTCAGATTCCTGCATTTTTAAGCCGCCAGACGGAATTGCTGCAGGCGGCGGGAAGCAGCGGACGGGTGGTAAATATTAAAAAAGGGCAGTTTCTGGCTCCGGAAGATATGCACAAAGCCGCTGAAAAAGTAGCCGGTTCCGGGAATCAGCGCATTCTGTTAACAGAGCGGGGCAGCAGTTTTGGTTACCGCAATCTGGTGGTGGATATGCGCGGATTAATGATAATGGCAGAGTCAGGATATCCGGTTATTTATGATGCCACTCACAGTGTGCAGTTACCCGGTGGAAAGGGCACCGCCAGCGGGGGGCAGCCGGAGTTTATTCTGCCGCTGGCGCGGGCGGCACTGGCCACAGGAGCGGTTCAGGGGGTTTTTATGGAAGTGCATCCCGATCCGCCTAATGCCTTAAGTGATGCCGCCTCTCAGCTTGCCCTGAATGATTTTCCTGCCGTGGTTGAACAGTTGCTGGAAATTTATCAATGTGTGAGTCAGTTAAAGGAAATTGAGAGATCATTATGATTGAACCGGGAAAAATCACATCCGGCCTGATAACAAAAATAAAAGATATCCGGGTGCTGCTCATGGATGTGGATGGTGTAATGACCGCCGGAATGATTGTTTACGACAGCAATGGGCTGGAAATTAAACATTTTAATGCTCATGACGGTCTCGGTTTAAAACTTGCCCAGAGTGTCGGGCTGAAAACAGGGGTTCTCTCCGCAAGGGACAGCGGCACCATTCGTACCCGGGCCACTGAAATCGGTATGAACTACCTGTATCTGGGGCATTCCAAAAAACTGCCTGCTTTTATTGAACTCCAGCAGAAGCTGGAAATGGATGCCGCTCATTTTTGTTTTATTGGAGACGACCTGCCTGATGTGCCGGTAATGAAGGCAGTTGGTCTGGCAGTGGCGGTGAATAATGCCATGCCCATGGTGAAAGAACACGCCCATTATGTGACCCTGAAAAAAGGCGGAGATGGTGCTGTCCGGGAAGTAGTGGAATTGATTTTAAATCTGCAGAATAAACTGGAAAAGGCCGTGCAACTGGTATGGGAACACGGCTATGCAAAGAGTTAATGAATGAAAGAGATAAAGAAAAACAATGATGCACTTCAAGTTGCCTATCGGGTAATCGATCAGGAAATTGAAGCCATTGGTAAGTTGCGCTCGGTCATCAACGGCAGTTTTCAGGAAGCGGTGGATCTGATTTTGCATAATAAAGGCCGCGTTATTGTAACCGGATTGGGAAAGTC
>JBAPTX010000421.1:0-2496 GCA_049282375.1 Calditrichia bacterium | reverse complement strand
GACCAGCACCGGATAACCGGCAAACCGGGCAAAATCCAGTGCCTGCTCACGGGAAGCAAGCTGACGCCAAAGCGGCTGATCAATCTGAAGCTGATCCAGCAGACTGGAGAATTTCTGGCGGTTTTCCGCACGGTCAATGTTTTCAGCGGAAGTCCCCAGAATGTGAAGGCCCGCCTGCTGCAGGTCGCAGGCAAGATTATTGGGAACCTGTCCGCCCATTGAAATAATAACCCCCTTTGCCTGCAGTTTCTCATAGATTTCTATGATTGTTTCCAGCCGGATTTCATCAAAAAACAGCAGGTCCGACTCATCATAATCCGTGCTGACTGTTTCCGGATTATAATTGATCATCACCGGACGCATTTCCATTTGCCGCAGTGTCCGGCTGGCATTTACGGCACACCAGTCAAACTCCACCGAACTGCCGATACGGTATGCGCCCGAGCCCAAGACCAGCACGGCTTTTTCCAGCGGAAGAGAAATATCACTTTCGCTGCCGTTATAAGTCATATACAGGTAATTGGTCTGTGCCGGATATTCAGCAGCAAGGGTATCGATTTGTTTAATAACCGGGTGCAGGTTCATATTTTTTCGCAGCTCCCGCACTTCCTGCTGGCTGCGCCGGGTTAAAATGGCAATCTGCTTGTCGGAGAATCCGCTCTTTTTGGCTTCCTGAAATAACCGGGGCGGGATTTCTTCCAATTCATAACCGGATATCTGCTTCTCAACATCGGTGATCCGTTTAATTTTATACAAAAACCAGCGGTCAATAAACGAAAGCGCATAAATGCGGTCTATGCTGTATCCCTCCCGCAGGGCCTGCGCTACCGCAAAAATACGTTCCTCAGTGGGTTCCGCGAGTTCTTTATCCAATTGATCAAATTTGAAATCCCGGTTTGCCGCCAGTCCCTGGGCGCCGGTTTCCAGCATCCGCAGGGCTTTCTGCAGGGCTTCTTCAAACCGGCGGCCAATCGCCATTACTTCTCCTACCGATTTCATACCGGAACCGATTCGGCGGGAAACACGGTGAAACTTTTTAAGGTCCCAGCGGGGAATTTTGACCACTACATAATCCAGGGCTGGTTCAAAAAAGGCCCGGGTAACCCGGGTCACTGAGTTGGGAATCTGGTGCAGGCCATAGCCCAGCGACAATTTTGCGGCTACAAAAGCGAGGGGATATCCGGTGGCTTTGGATGCCAGAGCAGAACTGCGGGATAAGCGGGCATTTACTTCAATAATCCGGTACTCTTCCGATTGCGGGTTCAGTGCAAACTGGATGTTGCATTCGCCCACAATACCCAAATGGCGGATCACCCGGATTGCGGTTTCACGCAGCAGGTGGTGTTCACTGTTGGTGAGGGTCTGGCTGGGCGCCACTACAATACTTTCGCCGGTATGAATTCCCATGGGATCCAGGTTTTCCATATTACAGACCGTTATACAGTTATCAAAACGGTCCCGCACCACTTCGTATTCCAGCTCTTTCCAGCCTTCCAGATATTCTTCCACCAGAATTTGACCGGCATGTGCAAGCGCGCGGGTGCTCAGTTCTTTCACTTCACTGCTGTTGCGGCAAACTCCTGACCCTAAGCCCCCAAGTGCGTAGGCAATGCGGATAATCAGCGGAAAACCGAGCTGTTCCGCCGCTTCAAGTGCTTCTTCTGTTGTGTTAACGGCACGGCTGCGGGGATATTCAGCAGCTATTTCACTCAACCTCCGGTTGAAGATTTCACGATCTTCGGTATCGAGAATGGCCTGTACAGGGGTTCCCAAAACCTGCACTCCATATTTTTCAAGAGTGCCTTCCCGGAATAAAGTAATACCGCAATTTAAAGCTGTTTGCCCCCCAAAGCTCAGCAGAATGGCATCGGGCTTTTCCTTTTGAATAATCTTTTCAACAAAAAAAGGGGTTACGGGCAGAAAATAGACCTGATCCGCAAGATTACGGGAAGTCTGAATGGTAGCAATATTGGGATTAATTAAAATGGTTTGAATGTTCTCTTCTTTCAGTGCCTTAATGGCCTGACTGCCGGAGTAGTCAAATTCTCCGGCTTCTCCGATCTTCAGGGCGGCGCTGCCCAGCAGAATTACTTTTTTAACCGTTTTTATTTTCAATTAATTTGCTTCCGCGGTATTAAAATTGTGAGGCTGATCTTTTCAAATATTAAATTTGGCTTTTAATGTAATCGATGAATTCATCAAACAAATAACCGGCATCCACCGGGCCCGGCGAGGCTTCCGGGTGAAACTGAATGCTGCGGAATCTGCCGGAACGGTGGCGTATTCCCTCATTGGTTTCATCATTCAGATTGATGAACCAGGGCTGCCACTCATCAGGCAAAGTTTGGGCATCTACCGCAAATCCATGATTTTGAGAAGTGACAAGGCACCGCCTCGTCTTCAAATCCATTACCGGCTGATTCTGGCCGCGATGGCCGTACTTCAATTTAAATGTATTTGCCCCGGCGGCAAGCGCCATTAACTGATGTCCCAGGC
>JBAPTX010000420.1:0-4682 GCA_049282375.1 Calditrichia bacterium | reverse complement strand
CACCAGCACCGGCTGTCCGATGCCGCGGTAGGATGCAGGGATTTTATCGCTTTGTGCAGGAAAGGCCCGTGTCGCCCCTTTGCGGTGGACGCAGACCAGTTCTTCTTTTCCTTCAATCTGATGTTTTTCCATTTTGGCAATATTGTGGCAGACATCATAAACCAGGTGGAAACCCAGGGCCTCGCTGCTGATGCTGAGCGTCTCCTGCAGACTTTTTTCGGCAAGTGACATGATGATTTGACGGTTATTCCAGGCAAAATTTGCGGCTGCAGCCATCGCTCCTAAATAATCCTGCCCCTCCGGGGACTGCAGCGGCGCGCAGGCAAGCTGCCGGTCCGGCAGGCTGATGCCATAGCATGGAATGGCTTTTACCAGGATTTTAAGGTAATCATCACAAACCTGATAACCCAGTCCGCGGGAACCGGTATGAATGCTCAGAACAAGTTGTCCTTCAAATAATCCAAAGACTTCAGCGGCTTTCGCATCAAAAATTTCATCCACAGTTTGCACTTCCAGAAAATGATTACCCGAGCCCAGAGTACCTGCCTGGTCCTGCCCTCTCTCCACGGCCCGGGCACTTACCGCATCTGCATCGGCCTGATTTAAACAGCCGTTCTCTTCGGTAAACTCCAGATCCTGCGGTTTTCCCATTCCCTTATCGATGGCCCAGGCGGCGCCTTTCTGCAGAATTTTGCGGATTTCCGCCGGCGGTTGTTTACGGATGGCCCCGCTGGAGCCCACCCCGGTGGGAATATTTTTGAAAAGATTTTCCACCAGCTTTTTTATACGTTTTTCCACTTCATTAAACTGCAGATTTGTCCGCACCAGCCGCACGCCGCAATTTATGTCATAACCGACCCCGCCGGGGGAAATTACCCCTTCTCTGGCGTCGGTGGCAGCCACTCCGCCAATGGGGAAACCATAGCCCCAGTGAATGTCCGGCATTGCCAGACTGTATTTTTTAATTCCGGGAAGATGGGCGACATTTACCACCTGCTGAATACTCTGATCGTTGGCAAGATGTTCTTCCAGCATTGTGCGGGTGGTATAGATCCGCCCGGGCACGCGCATCCCCTCCTGAACCGGTATTTCCCACAGATAATCATGCTTTGCATAAATTTCGTAATTATTTATTTTCATGAATCCCCCTAAACATCAAAAACAATGGTTGTTTCCAGTACTTCCCCCTGCTGCCGGATTTCCAACTGATGAAAAGTTACTGCCTTTATTTCAGTTTTTATTTTATGGACGCCGGGCTGCAGTTTCATTCCGAAGATAGTTGCCATAAGCCGCCAGCCGCTCCCCTGCTGTTTTATTTCCAGTTGGGAAAAACCGCCGGTAATCCATCGCCGTGCGGTTAACAGAAAATTGATTTCGCTTAAAAATTCAACCAGCAATTCTTCCGGGGAATCCGCTGCGATTTGAATCTGCTGCTGCTTTTCCCTGTGAATTTTACTGCTGCCGGATACAATCTTCAGCCAGCCGCGAAATGCCGCTTCAAAAAGGTCTTCTGCAGTATTGCCGCAAACCCGGATTGCTACATCCGCAGTATGTTCTATAAACTGAAATTTTCCCATCAGGCCCCGCTGTTTGGCAGCTTAAATTAGTCAACCTGCCGGATGGTTCAAAAAATTAAATGAAAATAAAGCGTTTTGCTTTGCTGACACAGCGATCCTTGTTTTCCTGAACACACCTGCCTGAGCCGTCTTTGCAGGAAAAAAGGCATCTCAGTCCCGCGATGCCTAATAATTATTCCGTTTGATTTCTCCGGTTGTAAAATTTAAATTGGGGGTCAATTTTTATTTGAAGGATAAATGTTGATTTTACAGGAGAATTTTGCTTTATGATGACCAAACTTCGCCAAATGACCTTTTTCTTTATATGGATTCTGGTTATTGCATTTGTTGGGTTAATGGTTGTGGAGTGGGGAATGGACTATTCCGGCGGGGCAAACCGCGGCTCCAATGTGGTGGGGCGTGTAAACAATACCGAAATAACCATTCAGGATTATGAGCGGGAAGTGCAGAATATGGTTGTGCAGGAGCGTGAGCGCACCGGCGGCGACCTTGATGATGCTCAAATCCAGCAGTTACGGAATCAGGCCTGGGAAAGGCTGGTACAGCGGGTTTTATTCACAGAACAGATCAGCGAAAATAACCTGCGCGCCACTGACCGCGAAGTTTATCTGCAAATCCGCTATAATCCCCCCGATGTCATCCGGCAAAATCCCAATTTTCAGGAAGAGGGTCAGTTCAGTATGGACAAGTACCAGTCCGCTCTTTTAAATGCCGCACCGGAGCAATGGCGGCCGCTGGAAGATTATTACCGTGAACTGATTCCTTTTTCAAAATTACAGGAGATGGTCACTTCTTCTGTAATGGTTACAGAAGAAGAAATGCGCTCCGACTACTTTCAGAACAATGTATCCGCAAATGTAAAATTTTTGTATGTGCCTGTTTCGGCATACAGCCAGGACAGTGTGGAAGTTAGCGAAAAGGAAATGCGTCAGTATTATGATGAGCACAAAGAAGATTTTAAGGTGGAGGAAAAACGTCAGTTGAACTATGTCACCTTCCCTAATGATGCAACTCCTGAGGACAGCGCCCGTGTTTACCGCAATGCCGAAGAGATTTTAAAAGAAGCCAAAGAGGGTGTTGATTTTGCCCAGTTGGCGGACGAATGGTCCGAAGATCCCTCAGTTCAAAATAATCATGGGGATTTGGGGTATTTTGAAAGCGGCAGAATGGTTCCCGAGTTTTCAGAAGCAGCCTTTGCAGCCAAACCGGGAGAAATTGTGGGTCCGGTTAAGTCTCAATTCGGGCCGCATATTATTAAAGTACATGACAAAAAAACCGAGGATGG
This sequence comes from Calditrichia bacterium, assembly GCA_049282375.1. Classification (GTDB taxonomy): domain Bacteria; phylum Calditrichota; class Calditrichia; order RBG-13-44-9; family RBG-13-44-9; genus JBAPTX01. The sequence goes on along the minus strand of JBAPTX010000420.1, from coordinate 1,820 downwards.
CACTGAAAAAGTACATGCATCCCATATATTACTGAAATTTAATCCCAGCCCGCAGACAACCGAAGATGCCCGTCAGGCCGCCAGCCGTTTTGCAGAAGCAGCGCAGGAAGAAGGGTTTAAAAAGACTGCCGACCTTCAGGGAAAGGATGTTCAGCAAACGGTAGAGTTTGCCGAACGGCCGTTTATCCCCGGATTCGGGCAGATGCCCTCGGCAATTGACTGGGCCTTTTCATCGGAAAAGGGGGACATTTCCCGGGTGCTGAATTCAAATCAGGGATATGTCGTCTTTGAAGTGGCTTCGGTTCAACCGGAGGGATACCGTCCCTTTGAAGATGTTAAAGATGTTGCCAAAAACCGGGTTCAGTTTCAGAAGCACAAAGAAATGGCACGCCGGTATGCAGAACAAATTGCGGAAAAAATAAATAACGGCACCGGCCTGGAGGAAGCGGCGGAAGAAGGCGAAGCAAAAGATATTGCCTTAATTGATTCCACCGGAAGTTTTAATCTGGCCCAACGCAATATTCCGCGTATCGGAAGTTCTCCGGTGTTTGCTGCAGCCGCTTTTACCCTGGAACCCGGCAAAATTTCCCGGATGCTGGAAACGGAACGGGGTTTTTATTTCATTAAAGTAGTGGAACGGGGTGAATTTGATGAACAGGCATACCAGCAGCAAAAAGAAACCATCCGTACCCGGCTGCTGAATCAGGAAGTCCAGCGGGTTTTCAATAAATGGTACGAAAACCTGAAAAATGAAGCGGATATTGAAGATTACCGCGACCAGTTTTATTCCTGATACAGTTGACTTTAATTCAGTTTTATGAAAGGCGCCCAAACGGCGCCTTTTTTTTTGAAGAAAATACTTAATTAAAAAAGGGGATTCAGGAGTGCCTTCCGTTCGCAGGTTCGCGCATGGATCTGCCGTTTTGTATTCAACAGCCGATATTCCGCAAATTCTTTTACATAACATTTGCTTCTAATCCCCGCATCCGATAAATTTTTGCCGGTTCTGAAAAAAACGAAAATTCTGGAGGATCTTATGGCTGTCATTAAACCTTTCCGTGGATTACGACCGGTAAAAAAACTGGCTGAACAGGTGGCTGCGCCGCCCTATGATGTGCTGGATTCAGATGAGGCACGGCAAATGGCGCAGGGAAATCCTTATACGTTTCTGCACGTAAACAAACCGGAGATTGATTTTGATGCATCGGTGGATATTTACAGCCCGGAGGTTTATGAAAAAGGTGCGGCAAACCTGCAAAAACTTCAGGATGACGGAGTGATGTTACGGGATGAAAAACCCTGTTTTTATCTATACCGCCAGGTAATGGGTGCCCATCAGCAGACCGGACTGGTTGCCGGGGCTTCGGTGGAAGATTATGAAAAGAATATCATCAAAAAGCATGAGTTTACCCGTCCCGACAAAGAAGATGACCGGGTAAAACACATTTTACACCAGAATGCCCAGGTGGGACCCGTTTTTCTGACCTACCGCGCCCAGCCGGAGATTAACCGCATCATGAATGATGTTGCTGCCGGAGAACCGGAATATCATTTTACCGGCAGCGATGGCGTACAACACACTTTATGGGTTATTGAGAATCAGGAAATTATAGAACACGTCACAGAACTTTTTGCCAAAACAGACTACCTGTATGTCGCCGACGGACATCATCGTTCGGCGGCAGCACAACGGGTGCGTGATCAGAAGAGAACAGAAAATCCTGCCCATAACGGGATGGAAGAATACAACTATTTTCTGACCGTTATTTTTCCCCATGATCAGATGCAGATCCTGGATTATAACCGTGTGGTCACAGACC
>JBAPTX010000419.1:0-1769 GCA_049282375.1 Calditrichia bacterium | reverse complement strand
GAGCACAATATTTTATTGCGTTCCTGAGGAAGCGGGAATTAATTAAAAACGGGAAATGGTGCGCGACATTGTGGTCGCAGCAAAATGGGACGCCCTTGTCGCAGTGCGGAGAGGATTTACCCGCTTATTCTGTCTGTTCCCGGAAAACATCCGGCGAGATTTTATGTTTGCTCATTAACCGCTGAAAAGTCCGGCGGGGAACTTCAGCCGCTTCCGCTGCGCGGGAAACATTTCCGCCGTTATCGGACAGAAACCGGCAGACGGATTCATATTCAAACTTATCAATCACCTGTGCTTTCAACTCCATTAATCCGCCGTTTTCGGGAGCGGTCCGGGGTGCTTCCGGCTGTGAGTCCGGCTGTAAAATGAGCGGCAAATGCTGCACGTCGATGACATTTGTGTGGGTCAGCACCACCGCCCGTTCAATCACATTTTCCATTTCCCGCAGATTTCCCGGCCAGTGGTATTGGGCCAGAACGGCCAGCGCCGCAGGCGAAATCTGATCAACATGTTTATTGACCTTTGCCTGAGCCGACTTCAGAAAATGAAATACCAGCAGCGGAATGTCCTCTTTCCGCTGTCGCAGCGGCGGCATCTGAATGGTAAAGGCATTTAACCGGTAAAACAGATCGGTGCGGAATTCCTGCTTTTTGATGGCCGCTTCCAATGGCCGGTTAGTGGCTGCAATCACCCTAACTTTCACATTGCGGGTGCGGGTTTCCCCCAGCGGCCGCAGTTCACCGGACTGTAAAAACCGCAGCAGTTTGGACTGCATTTCCAGCGGCATGTCACCAATTTCATCCAGAAAGATGGTGCCGTTATGGGCCAGCTCCAGCAATCCGGTTTTGTCCGCCGCTGCGCCGGTAAAGGCGCCCTTTTTATAGCCGAACAATTCACTTTCGATCAGAGTGGCGCTCAAGGCCGTGCAATTCACTGTGATCATCGGCTTCTCGGACTGCCGGCTGTTTTTGTGAATCAGGCGGGCCACCAGCTCTTTGCCGGTGCCGCTTTCGCCGCGGATCAGCACGGTGGTGGGCGTGGGCGCAACCCTCGAAATCAGCTCCATCACCTCCTGCATTTTCCTGTTTTTTCCGACAATGAATTCCCCGACCGATAGCCGCTCCAGCTCCTGCCGCATAACGTTGAAAGTACCGTGTTCGATCTCTTTTTTTCTGAATTCCGACAGCAGCGTCCAGATCAGTTTGGCGCTCAGGCCTCCGATCAATTCTGTCTGCGCCGGTTTTTCGCGGATTAACTGCTCCTGAATCTGCTGACTGCCGGTCACGTTGATGATCAGGTCCGGATCGGGATTTCGAAGAAAATCCATATAATCATCCGAAACCGGAATCCCCCATTGACGGGCGATTTCCAGACCCGGCGCTTCCGGATTCACGTCAATCACCGTGGTAACATATAGGGAGGGATCATCGCGGAACAGCCGCAGCAGCATGCTCCCGGCACGTCCCGCGCCAATCAGCAGAATTTGAAGGGGTGGTTTTTGCTCAACTGAATCGCTGTTCTTTTTGTTCATAGAAACTGCTGCCTCATATGTTCATTCGTGGAATAACAGGATTTAATTTATAGAGAACACCACCTGCAGGAAAGAGAAGATTTGATTTCCGGATTTGTAAAACTGCGGTCTTGTAAGTCTGGCAATACAAAATAAAAAAGGGTGCATTGAGCACCCTAAAAAAGTAAAATATCTGAATTTCCGGTAAAGTACAGAGGCACCCGGTCATTCTAAAGAAAATATATGCATCCTGTTATAC
>JBAPTX010000418.1:0-3067 GCA_049282375.1 Calditrichia bacterium | reverse complement strand
CTCAGCCGGAAATAATGCCGGAAAGTCAGCCGCTGCAGTATGATACCGGTGGCAATTGCCACCGCAAATGCATCCATAGCCAGCCCAAGTGCGATTCCTGTAATAATCAATACAGACATTTTTTCCTGTTATACAATGTTCGGCGGAAAATATAATGAAGGATTCATCCAAAGAAAAAACTGGATTTAACGGGATTGCGCCGTTAAGTTTTCTAATAAATACAGGTTCCTTTGCATGCAATCATCCGATGAGCAAATTATCCGTTTACACAATCAGGCGCCGTTTACCGATATTCATGTTCATCCTTCATTAAAAGCTTTTCTTTTCCGCCGCAATCTCTGGCGTCACTACCGTTCCGGACATTCTCTTAATCCGTTTTCTTCCCGATCGGATTTTAAAGTATTGCAGAAAGGACGGGTCGGGGTCATCTGGGCCTCCCATTATTTTCCGGAAAAACAATTGCTGGAGCAGTGTTTTTTATTAAAATCAGCGGCCTGGCTGCTGACACCCGTGTACTATAAAATCAGCAGAACACCGCCGCTGCAGGGGATTCTGGGAATTATGCAGCGTTTTGAACGCGAAGTTTCCTGGCACCCCGAAAAAGCGGAAATCGCCTATTCAGCCGCAGATGTAAAACGAATACGGTCTGAGAGTAAAATTGCGGTAGTGCATACCATTGAAGGCGGGCATGTGCTGGAAGGCAATCCGGAAAATATTGATTTGCTGGCGCAGAAAGGGGTGGCACTGCTGACACTCTGCCATTTTTTTAATAACGGGCTGGCTGCCAATGTGGTGGGTATCCCGCCGGATATGCTAATTTCACGCTTGTGTCCTTTCCGGTATGGCGCCGGAGCGGAACCGCCTCTGAGTGAAACCGGCCGCGAAGTAATACGCCGCATGAAAAAAGCAGGCATGCTGCCGGATATCACCCACTGCACACCGGAAGCACGGCAGCAGATTTATCAGGAAATCAACCGTGAAACGCCCCTGATTGCCACCCACATTGGTGTGCAGAATTTGACTCCGGATGCTTATAATTTAGCCGATGAAGAAATCCGGGAAATTGCCGCAAGCGGCGGCATCGTAGGTGTAATTTTTACCGGGTCACCGGGGGCTGGGACAATATCGTGCTGGGCAGCGATTTTGACGGATTTACGGTTCCCCCGGAACCGCTGCCGGATGCCTCCCGGATGCCGGAAATTACCCGCCTGCTGCTGGAACGCGGCTGCCCGGAGGAAGGTGTAATAAAAATTTTGGGCGGAAATGCACAGCGGGTGCTGGAAGCGGGTTGGAAAAATAATTCTTGATCAAAAGGAAAAATTTTTATTGCGGAGGTGAAGATGAAAAAATGGATTCTCATTGTGGTTGTATTCGCTTGTCAGGCGGCAACAGCCCAGAATTTTTATTCCGGGCGCTTTGCCCACACCTATTCTATTGTTGCCATCGATTCTGTTAACGGGGAAATCGGGGCGGCGGTGCAGAGCCACTGGTTTTCGGTGGGCAGTCTGGTGATCTGGGCGGAAAGCGGGGTGGGGGCGGTGGCAACCCAGAGCTTTGTAAATCCGGAGTTCGGCCCGCTGGGTCTGCATCTGATGAAGTCGGGCCATTTACCGGAAAATGCCCTGAAAATGATGCTGAGCGGCGATGAAGGCCGGGAGTTCCGGCAGGTGGCGCTGATCGATACTGCCGGGCATTCGGCGGCCTTTACCGGCAGCCGCTGCGTTCCCGAAGCCGGTCATATCAGCCGGCATGGATTTTCCGTGCAGGCAAATCTGATGAAAAATGAAACCGTATGGCCGGCAATGGAAAAAGCATTTCGGGAAAGCAGCGGACCGCTGGCGGAAAGAATGCTGTCCGCTTTAATGGCTGCCGAAGCCGAGGGCGGCGATATTCGCGGACGGCAGTCCGCTGCCATGCTGGTGGTAAAACTAAAGCCTTCCGGAAAGCCCTGGCAGGACCGGCTTGTTGACTTACGGGTGGAGGACCATCCGCAGCCGCTGCAGGAATTAAAACGGCTGCTGCAGGTTCACCGTGCCTATGAGCACATGAATGCGGGGGATCTGGCCATTGAGCGGGGAGATGAGGCGGCGGCGCTGAGAGAATACAGCGCAGCGGAAACTTTGCAGCCCGACAATCTGGAAATGAAATACTGGCATGCCGTTTCCCTGGCCAATATCGGAAAAGTGGAAGAATCACTGCCGCTGTTTAGAGAAATTTTCCGGGCGGACGAAAACTGGCGCATTCTGACGCCCCGCCTGCGCGAACCCGGCATGCTGAAGGTGAGTGATAATGACTTCAAAAAAATCATGGCGACAGAATAACTCCGGCAAATGCTTCCAAAGATAAAAATTCTGAAAAGGTCGTAATTATGAGAATTTTTACTGCATTGATTCTTTTGCAACTACTGAGCGGCTGGGTTCACTCAAAGGAATTTTCGGCGATCCGCGGCAATCCATATCTTTTACCGGGACAGGAACTGGTGGATATCTCCGCATACGAAATAGATTTGGATGTGAGCCCGGATAATCAGTTTATTCAGGGAAAGATGCGGATCAGCGGCACCGTTATCAACAGCGCTGCCGACCGTCTGGTGCTGAATTTTTACGATCACATGCAGATCGACTCGGTAACGGATTCTCAGCAGAATCTGAATTTTACCCATGCCAACCAGGTGCTGACCATCCCCTTTGCCGCCAGCCTGAATCCCGGAGAAAATTTTGATGTCAATGTTTATTACCGGGGATATCCCATGCAGGGCAGCACACCGGGTTATGGACTGCTTTTCACGAGTTATGCCGGACAGAAGCTGGTATACAGTTACAACTGGCCCTATTTTGCCAGCACTTTTCTGCCCTGTAAGGACCATCCCTCCGACAAAGCGGATTCGGTGAGCATTTCGCTGACCGTGCCGGACTCGTACAAAACCGCCTGCAATGGGGCCCTTACGGATTCGCTGCTGCTGCCCGGCGGCAGAATCCGCTATAACTGGAAAACCCGCTACCCGCTGACCACCTATGGCATTTCGCTGAACATTTATCCTTTTCATCACCGGCAGGATATTTTTGAA
>JBAPTX010000417.1:0-2288 GCA_049282375.1 Calditrichia bacterium | reverse complement strand
GTCGTTATAATTGTCACCATGTTTTTTGGCAGACTGGGGGCACTTACTATCTCACTTGCCGTTACTTCGCCGCGGGCCAACAGCCATTATGATTATCCCACCGAAAATGTAATGGTCGGCTGAATTTTGCGTCTTGAATAAAATGCAGAATTATGCTATTTTGTAAATAACATCTGATTTATAACCTTTCTGATGATGAGCAGAAATTGCAATTAAATTGGGTGTTTTCGAAAATAATGATGGTAAAAACGGGCGAACCTACCTGAAGGAGAAATGCTGTGGCATCTGTTGAATTGAAGCAGGTTGGAAAAGTGTATGAAGGGAATGTTACGGCTATCCGGGATGCGAATTTAACCATCAACGACAAAGAGTTTGCGGTGCTGGTCGGTCCCTCGGGGTGCGGCAAGTCCACTTTGCTGAGAATGATTGCCGGCTTGGAAGAAATCAGCAGCGGGGATATTTACATTGATGGTAATAAAGTAAACGATGTGCCGCCTAAAAACCGCGATATAGCCATGGTATTTCAGAATTATGCCCTGTATCCCCATATGACTGTTTTTGATAATATGGCATTCGGTTTGAAACTGCGCAAATTCCCCAAAACGGAAATTCGCCAGCGTGTGGAGGAAGCGGCAGAAATTCTGGATATTAAATCCTATCTGGACAGAAAACCCAAAGCACTTTCCGGCGGCCAGCGGCAGCGGGTGGCGGTTGGCCGGGCGATTGTCCGTAAGCCCAAAGTATTCCTGTTTGACGAGCCGCTTTCCAACCTGGATGCAAAACTGCGGGTACAGATGCGGATTGAAATCAACCGCCTTCACAACCGGCTGCAAACCACCATGATTTATGTAACACATGACCAGATTGAAGCCATGACCATGGGCAATAAAATTGTGGTGCTGAAAGATGGTGTGATTCAGCAGGTTGCGCCGCCGCTGCAGCTTTACAATGAACCTGTAAATAAATTCGTAGCCGGGTTCATCGGCAGCCCCTCCATGAATTTTTTCAGCGGGATTCTGCAGAATGGCGAAGCATTTTCTTTCAAATCAACCTTTTTTAATTTTGAATTACCGGCGGCAACAGCTCAAAAACTGCAACCATTTTTAGGCAAAGAAGTTGTTTTGGGGCTGCGGCCGGAGCACATTTATGATGCGGAACTGGTGAAAGATAGGAAGGTCAGCGCTCCCCAGCAAATTAAAGTGGATGTGGTGGAGCCGATCGGGAATGAAATATTTGTTTATTTCAGCAGTGATAGCGGCAGCTATTGTATGAGAATGAGCCCGGATCGGCTGCATCAGGCAGGTGAACAAATGAGAGTCGCGCTGGATTTTCAAAAGCTGTATTTCTTTGATGCGGAAACCCAGCAGCGGATTGTTTGAAGCGGCTGATTCTTTCCAATAAAATATCAGTAAAATTCGGGAGAGGGATTTTTTTTCATTTCACCGGATTTTTTCTGCAGTTTCTGCTCCATTTCCACCTTATCCATCTCCACCAGTTCGAGTTCTTCCACCAGCAAGTTAGCCTCACCCGGCAGCCGGGACTGCACGGTGCCGGTTATCAGGTATGGCCCGTAACTTTTCATTAAATGGCCGTAGCGGCTGTACACCTTCGGGAACATCACCGCCTCGCATAAACCGTAGCGGTCTTCCAGCGTAAGAAATTTCATATACTCCCGGCTTTTTGTTTTTACCCGCCTGCTGGTGACCAGCCATCCGGCAAACCGGATTTTTCTTCCTTTCTGTTTTTCCAATTCGAAGGTGGGTGTTATTGAAGACCAGTTGATTTTTTCGTCAAATAATCCCAGGGGATGGTCGCTTACAGAGAAGTCCAGTATTTCCAGTTCGTTCAATATGCGCTGATATTTATTGTATGGCTGCAGATTCACGTTCTGCAGCAGTGCCTCGGTCAAATCCCGTTTACGCCTGTTTTTGAAAAACAATCTGTTTTGAAGCAGCAGCCGGGGCTGGTTAAGGTCCAGTGAATTCAGGGCGCCGCACTTGACCAGATTCGCCACTTCCCCTTCACGAGGCCGCACCCGCTGCACAAAATCATAAAAATCGCTGAAGGGGGCTTGTTCCTGCTCCTGCAGAATGCGCTCTCGTGTTTTTTCGGTGAGTTCGTACACCATATCCAGGCCTGCCCGTATGCTGTTTTCATGGCTGCTGAACTCCCGCCGGGAATAATTCACATCCGGCGGCAGCAAGCGGATACCCATGCGCCGGCATTCTTCCACATAAGCTGCTTTGGAATAAAACCCGCCATGATTGTTCAGCACCGCCGTCATATAC
>JBAPTX010000416.1:0-10941 GCA_049282375.1 Calditrichia bacterium | reverse complement strand
ATGATTCGTTTTAATGATGACATTTTTTTACAACTGAATATGGCCGGATTACCGGTTGTTTTTTTGCATGCATTTCCGGTACACAGCAGCATGTGGAAGGGACAGGTTGATTTTCTAAAGGATCGCGGCATTTCTTCCATTTGTCTTGATTATCCCGGGTTCGGGCGCAGCACTGTACAGAAAAAAGAGTTCAGTATGGCGGATATTGCCGGGCAGGTTGCCGGGATGCTGCAGGCGCTGCAGGTCAGAAAAGCCGTTTTTGCCGGTTTAAGCATGGGCGGATATGTGGCTTTATCGCTTTATGCCAGAAATCCGGAATTGTTTGCCGGATTACTGCTGGCAAGCACCCGCGCTTCTGATGATAATCCGGAGACACGCGAGCGTCGCACCCAGTTGATCGGGAAGTTAAAAAAGACTATGGATTTGCAGGAAGCCATTCAGTTTCACCTGGAAAAATTCTTTACAAAAGAGTTTAAAGAGAGTCACCCGGAGGAAATAGAACAAACGGAAAACTGGATGCAGGAGGCCACCATTGCCGGTGTGATTCAGGCCCAAACCGCCATGGCAGGGCGCCCGGATTCCAGCGGTCTTCTGGAAAAAATGAACTTTCCGGTGATTGTTGTTGCCGGTGAGCAGGATGAACTTACCCGGGCAAAGGATTCGCAGATGATGGCTCAAAAATTACCGAATGGTGAATATTTTGCCATTCCGCATGCCGCCCATCTCTGCAATGTTGAACAGCCGGAGCGTTTCAATGAGGCGCTGTGGCGGCTGCTGGCAAAGGTAAAGCAATCCTGAGTTTTTTTCGGATAGATGATTTTTTAAAAATTTTGGATGGAGAAAAAAGATGAAAAAAAATACTGCTGCTGTTTTTATGCTGTTCATTGTTCTGACTGCCCTGAATGCATTTGCCGAAAAACTGGTTTATATCCCGGTAAAAACTATGGCTGAAGGGGAAAAGCTGATATCCGTTTACCGTCAGCCCATATACCTGGACGGAAATTTCCTGCTGAGTGTGGAGACCGATGCTTTCACCCCGGAAAACCGGGGCGGGCAGGTGGTGGACAGATGGCAGCCGCAAAGTTATTATTTTGTGCTCTATCCTATTCCGGGCCGGGAATATCCGGACATCAGTAATTACGGAGCGATATTGCACCGGGATAAAAGCCATCTTTTATTCCGAACCAGATATGAAGCATTAAATGATTTTTCCGAATTTCATAATTATAAAATTGTGCGCGTTTTTAACCGGAAGCTTGAGAAAGGGTTTACCCAGTACCGGGCTTTAATTCCCGAGGAAATGCGCTCGGATTCGCTCATTCAGCAAATCGTTAATCAGGTAAAAGCCGATTCAATCTGGCATTACATTACCCTATTGCAGAACATGGAACGCTACACTAAAAATGCACAGGGGATGAATGCCTCCAATTTCATGATGAATTTTTATCAGAAACTGGGATACGACACCGTATATTTTCATGATTACCATTCCGGATGGATGCCAAATGTGGTTGCAGTTAAATACGGCAAACAGTTTCCCAACGAAATTTACCTGCTGGGCGGCCATTATGATGTTTACACCAATGGTGCGCCGGGTGCGGACGATAACGGCTCGGGAACAGCAGCCATAATGGAAATTGCCAGAGTGTTGTCCCAACTGAATTATAAGCGCACGATTAAAATTGTAAACTTTTCAGGTGAAGAGCTGGGCCTGCTGGGCAGTGCGGCTTATGCCTCCCAGGCGGCGGCTCAGGGGGAAAATCTGCTGGGCATGATTAACATGGATATGATCGCTTACGTGGCGCCGGGCGATTCCATAGACGTGGATATCGTTAAAAACAACAATTCCATGGACCTTTATTATTCCTTTTTACAGGCTTCACAGACTTATGTACCTACACTTTCCATCGTGAATGGTGCCCTGCCATTCGGTGCCTCCAGCGATCATGCCTCTTTCTGGAATAACGGTTTTCCGGCGATTTTCCCCTTTGAAGACAGCGATCAATACAGCCCCTACATTCACACTTCGAACGATAAAATTAATGTCTCAGCAAATAACCAGACGCTTGCCCGCCTGGGATCCCAGTCGGTTACCGCAACCCTGCTGTCCCTGGCCGGTCTGGCACAGGCCCGTATTTCCGGGCATATTGTGTCCGCCGAAACTTTAGAACCGGTTCCGCAGGCACTGGTTATCTATAACGGTGATTCCGTGTTGACCGATGCAAACGGGAATTTTACCACCCCTCCGTTAATGCCGGGCAATTATTACCTGGAAATAGATGCAGCGGGGTTCGATCCGGATACTTTGAACCGGCAGGTCAACGAGTTTGAGTTTGTAACACTGGAGCGGCATTTAATTCCACAGGGCCAGCTCCGGCCTTTTGTTCATTTAAAAAGACTGCTGGTGGATGATGACAGCAGCGGTGCCAGTGCCGGCAATAATAATGGAATTCCCGATGCGGGTGAGACCCTGGAAGTTCGTGCCGAACTGTTCAACACCGGCAACCAGTCGGCACAGAATATCGCCCTGAGTGCCCAGATAAACAGTCCCTGGGCCGCCCTGCAGCATAACAGTATAAATGTGGCGCAGCTTGCCGTCAGCGATACTTCAGCCACCCAGGAAGCGCTGGTAATCAGTTTGGATCCGCAAACGCCCAAAAATACGGTTATTCCTGTAAACCTGACCATTGAATACATGGGTTATGTCCGGCATACCCAGGCGGAACTGAAAATTCAGAACCGGGGCATGATTCTGCTGGTGCAGGATGATGATCCCGGGGCAGTATCCAGTTATACCGCCATTTTCGATACACTGGGTTATAGTTACGATCTGGTTACCCCGGGTGAAATTACGGATCAGTTACCGCTTTACCCGGCGATTGTCTGGTATTGCGGGGAAGACTGGTCCACCACACTTTCTGCGACAGATCAGCAGAAATTGTCAACTTATCTGGATGGCGGTGGGAAACTGTTCATCAGCGGAGCCGATATCGGATATGATATTAACAATTCCTCCTTTTACGGGAATTACTTAAAGGCATCTTATCAGGGGGATGGGCCGGTTACAACCATTACCCAGGCCAGCGGTGTTGCCGGAGATCCGGTTTCCGGCAGTTTCGCCGGCGGTTTAACAATTAACGATAATTATATTGATCAGATAAATCCGCTGGGCGGGGCGCAAACCATTTTCCGCTATAGCTATTCCGGAAATACCTATAACTGCGGTGTGCGCTATCAGGGAAGTTATCAGTTGGTTTACCTGACATTTGCCTTCGAAAATATTCCCGGCGCTCCGGACCGGCAACTGCTGATGGAAAATATTTTAAACTGGTTCAACCTGGTCAGCGGGATCGATCCGCTGAGCCAGACAATACCCGGCACTTTTAATCTCAATCAGAACTTTCCCAATCCGTTCAATTCCCAAACAACCATCCGGTTTTCTCTGGCAAATCCGGGAAGAACTTTACTGCAGGTGTTCGACATTCTGGGGAGGAAAGTCCGCACCCTGGTTTCAGATGATCTGCTGGCAGGAGCACATCAAATTCACTGGGACGGAAAAAATGACCTGGGGCTGCCGGTTGCCAGCGGCCTTTATATTTACCGTTTAAACAACGGCAGTCAGGTGCGCAGCCGGAAATTGTTGATGCTGAAATAAAGGAATTCACCTTTACAGCCAAAAATTAGAAAGGAAATTTAATGGCTGAATTGAAAACAAAGCCGGGTCAGAAAACCGTTGAGGAATTTTTGGAAAACGTCGATCCGGCCAAAAAGGAAGGCACTCTCGAACTGCTGAAATTAATGAAATCAGTGACCGGAGAAGAGCCGGTTATGTGGGGAAATTCAATTGTCGGCTTCGGGAATTATCATTACAAATATGAAAGCGGCAGAGAGGGAGACTGGTTTCTGACCGGATTTTCACCCCGGAAGCAGAATTTCACCGTGTATATAATGCCCGGTTTTCAGCGTTACCAGGAATTAATAAGTAACCTGGGGAAATATAAAACGGGCAAAGGTTGTCTTTATTTTAAAAAGTTGCCGGATATAAATCAGGATGTTTTACGGGATTTGATTTCCCACTCTGTTCAATATTTAAAATCCAAATATAAATAGTGAAGTTTGCGTTATTTAAAGCGATTAACCCATTGACCGGTATTCCTGATTTTCGCTGGTCGGCAGAAAAATTAATGAAGAACCATTACAACTGATGCCGTATGTTAAGTCGTTCCCGCCTCTCCTTTACCTGCCTGTTATCCGTCTTTTGTTATTGAGGATAATGGGTTTCCCGGTTTAAAATAATTCGCTGAAGTACTGATAATCTAATAAAATCCGCCGATTGTATTCATTTACAGGAATTTAACAGAGCGGGTTATGAATATCTGTTTTATCCATAGCAGCGAAGAAAAAGTCTGGGGCGGTGCGGAGAATTGGGTTCTTGCCAATGCGGCCGGCCTGCAGAAATTAGGGCATCAGGTGGTGATTGCCGGCAGCGAAAATTCTCTCTTTCTGAAAAAATATGCCAGCACCGGTTTCAAAATCCTCCCACTGCAGTTTAGTTCATGGCAAATACCGCTGAATATCTGGAAACTTAAAAAATTTTTTCAAAAGTACCGCATTCAGGTAGTGGTCACACAACTGCTCCGGGACACCCGTCTCACTGTTTATTCCGCCAGGCTTGCAGGAGTGGCGGTGCACTGCGTCCGTCATGGTAATCCCCTGTTGAGTTCAGAAAAGCCGCTACCTATTTTCAACCGGCAAGTGAATGGCATTATCATCAACAGCCATTCCACTGAAATCAAATACCGTTCGCTGGGTTGGCTGCAGCAGAAAAATCTCCGGGTGATTCACAACGGGATGGAAATCCGCCATCCTGTCCGCAGTAAAAGGAGCGAAATGCTGCAGGCATTTGGTGTCCCGGCGGATCGCCCTCTTCTGGGGTGGTTCGGGCCGCTGGTACCCGATAAAAAACCGTTAACGGCTATAAAAGTACTGGCGGCTGTGAAACGGTTTATGCCGGAAGCGGCTCTGTTATTTGTGGGCGATGGTCCATTGCGGGGTTATCTGGATGAGCATATTTCCCGCTGGGGGCTGGAGAATTCGGTTTTCTTTCTGGGCCCCCAATTCCGGGTACTGGAGATTTATCATGCCTGCGAAGCAGTGATGCTGACTACCCTCAAAGAAGGCATTCCCAATGCAGTGCTGGAGTCCATGCTGGCGGGCACACCTGCGGTGGCATTTGACAACGGCGGTGTGCGGGAACTGATCACCACAGCGGAGGTGGGCATTATTGTGGAACCGGAAAATATTGATAAAATGGTGGCGCAGGTGCTTGATCTATTATGGCATCCGCAGCGGCGCAAGCAGATGGGGTGCGCCGCCCGCGAATATATTGCCCGCAATTTTTCAGCCGAAAGTATGGTGGACCAGGTGGAAGATTTCTTTTATGAGCTGTATGAAAACAGGAAGAATAGCTGAGAACAGGACATCCGATTCTTACAGATATTTATTTCTTTCCGGCTGTAACTTTCATGTTTTGTTTTCATCCATTATACGAGTTGAGAATAAAATAAAATAAAGTTACAGAAGAATGAGGTAAAAAATGGAAATGATTATTGATTTTCCCGGCGGACTAAAAGTCGATGCGCATTTTGGTTCCTTTACAGTGCCCACAGATCAGCCGGGACCGAACGGAACTCCGGCTTCTGCGCCCACCCCGTTTGCCACCTTTCTGGCATCTATCGGCACGTGTGCGGGAATATATGTTCTGGGATTCTGTAAACAGCGCGGCTTAAATACGGATGGGATTCGCATAGTGCAGCGGATGCGCAGCAATCCCTTTACCGGCATGGTGGGTCAGGTTGATCTGGAAATTCAGGTACCACCCGAATTCCCCGAGAAATATCATGCTGCACTGGTGCGTGCCGCCGATCAATGTGCTGTTAAAAAGCATTTCGAAAATCCGCCCGAAATAAATGTGAATACTAAAACAGTGGAAAGTAAACCGGCGCAGTAACAACCGTGATAACGATATAAAATTAATGGGGCTTCTGCAATGAATCGCATGCTGAAGCCCCTTTTCATATTACCAGCCCCAAAGGCATTCATCCTCATTTAAAATGATTTCAGGAAAAAATCATCTGCCTTCGGGTGTCTCCAAAAATTTAAAAAAGTCGCTTTCGGTAGACAGGATGAGCCAATCCTGGTTGTTCAGGGTCTGCCTGTAGGTTTCCATTGTTTTCAGGAAACGGTAGAAATCGCGGGAAGATTGACTCTGGTTGTAGGCGCGTGCATAGATGTTGGTTGCTTCGGCATCCGCCTTACCAATAATTTCCTGAGCAGTACGATAGGCTTCCGATTCAATTTCCTTTAAATCACGTTCCTTGTCCCCCAAAATTTTTGCAGCTTCGCCCTGACCTTCGGAACGGAATTTGTCTGCAATCCGCATACGCTCGGCAATCATACGCTCAAAAATTTTCTGCTGGACTTCTTCCACATAATTAATCCGCTTAAACCGCAGATCTAAAAGTTCGATTCCCAATTCCGCGAGGCGGGGGGAAGCGGATTCGATAATCAAACGGGTAATCTGATTGCGGCCCAGTTCAACATTAATATTCATTTCATTATCCTGCACTTCTTCCAGTACTTCGCTGATCTGCATTTCCCGATTGGTAGAACGAATGATCTCCACCAGATTATGGCTGGCAATTGCATTCCGTGTCTCACCATCCAGGATATCATCCAGGCGTGATTGGGCGCCGCGTTCGTCCCGCAGCCGCTGAAAAAAGAGCAGGGGATCGGTTATACGCCAGCGGGCGTAGGTGTCCACCCAGATAAAGCGTTTGTCTTTAGTGGGGATCTGGTTGGGATCGCCATCCCATTCCAGGAAACGCTTATCAAAAAAATGTGCATCCTGTATCAGCGGTATTTTAAAGTGAATTCCCGGACTTTCAATCGGGCCGCCCACCGGCTTACCAAATTGGGTGATTACCACCTGTTCCTTTTCATTTACAATAAAGACAGTCGATATTAAAATAATCAGCACCACAACGGCAACGATGGCGATTGCTATAAGGAATGAATTCTTCATTTGTTCAGCCCCCCCTGATTGAAATCAAACAAAGGCAGAATACCGGTATTTTTTTCATCTGTAATAAGTTTCCGCCCGACTTTCTGTAAAACATCATTCATGGTTTCCAGATAAATACGCCGGCGGGTCACTTCCGGCGCTTTTGCGAAGGCCAGGTAAACCTGACTGAAATTGGCCGCATCCCCTTTGGCTTCGTTTACCCGCTGCAGGGCATAACCGCGGGCTTCTTCAATGGTGCGGGCAGCGCTGCCGCGGGCTTTGGGTATCACCTTGTTGTATTCCGAACGCGCCTGATTAATCAGCTTTTCCCTTTCCTGCTGCGCTTCATTTACTTCATTGAAGGCTGGTTTTACCGGATCCGGCGGATTCACATCCTGCAGCACTACCTGATCCACCTTTATTCCGGTTTCGTACTGATTGGCCAATTCCTGCAGCTTCTCGGTTACTGTATTGGCAATTTCCACACGGCCGATTGTCAGCACTTCATTAACACTGCGGTCACCCACAACCTGTCTCATTATGGCCTCATTCATATCCCGAAAGGTTTGGACGGCATTGCGTACTTTAAAAAGGAATTTATACGGATCTTCAATGCGAAACTGAACAATCCATTCCACTTCCGCCGCGTTTAAATCCCCGGTTAACATAAGGGATTCACCCTGAAAATTACGCTCATTATAGCGTGTGCGGACTCCGGCTTCCTCCGTGCGGAACCCGAATTCCTGTTTGAGCTGACGTTCTACCGGCACCTTTTCCAGGGTTTCAATTCCAAATGGCAGTTTAAAATTCAATCCCGAATCCACAGTACGGTTAAATCGCCCGAATCTCAAAATAACGCCTACTTCTTCCGGGCCGATTGTAAAAATACTGGATACAAGCAGGATCAGAATAAGAATTCCCAGAACAATCCAGCGAATGTAGCGTGGATCAAATGAGCGGGGCCGGAACTGGTTTAAATCAAATGGCATCCCTTCATTCATTTTTTTCTCCTTAGATATTTATTGAATTGATTTGATTAATCGTGTTCTAAATTTGAGGAGTGCTATGTTTAAGGTTCTCTTTTCTGCAGATGATGCGGTTTCAATTTGTGCTCTGTTGAATATAGCTATTCAGGTTTTGTTATTCAAGCGTTACCAAAATGAGATGATTGAACTAGTTATCAGGGAATATTTTGGAAATCCGCTTCCAGCGGAATTATATTGACAGGATGAAAGGCAGGATGGGTATGAAATATTTAAAACAGCTCAGTTATTTGCTGTTTATTTTGACACTGCTGCTAATCAGCCGGTGCAGCAGCCGGACCCCGGTCGATCCGGGTCAACAAGATTCAAATATTCCCGATAACGATTCTCTTTCTACATTTATTCTTTCAAAATAAACTGCCGCTCAGCCAACCCTCTACCCATAAATCATTGCCTTTGCTCTTTTATTTATCTGATTTTATCCAATTGCCGGTTGTTCGGCGATCTTTTCTCTTCTATTATTGAAGGGTAAATCAAAATAATGGAGGGTTGTTATGGTTAAGAATATCAGCATCGAATATTGTGGTGAATGAAACTACTACGCCAGAGCCGCCAGGTTGGCGGACGCGATCAAGAAAGAAACCGGCATTGAGCCGGAAATTATTGAATCCCGCGGCGGAGTATTTGAAGTTGAAGCAGACGGTGATTTGATCTTTTCGAAGAGAAAATCGCATCGTTTCCCGTCCAGCGAAGAAGTGCTCGATAAGATTAAAAGCAGTTGAAAAATAAATTGTTCATAAAAAAGGGCAGCATTTAAAGTGCTGCCCTTCTTTTTAAGTCACAGTTGTTTTGCCGGACGGTCCGGCGCCAGAAAGCGGTTATACAATAACAGAGAAACAATAGTCACAATTCCAATTCCGCTAAAAATAAGCCAGAGAACCTTGGGCTGATTGAGATTATCCACAAAATGCACATACAACTTGGCACCCAGAATACCGCCGATGGAGCTTCCGAATACACCGTACAGGAAAAGATAGCCCATGTACATGGCTTTTTTATCCGGCGGAGCGGTAAGACCGATATAGCTGATAAATTTCGGATGGGCGGTCATTTCACCAATTGAAAAAAGAATAATCCCCATCAAAAAAATCCAGATGCTGGTGGAAACCGCCAGAATGCCCATTCCCGCTGTTGCGATGGCGATTCCGGAGATCATTGTGGGCAGTGCCCGGGTGTTTTTTACCATATTTGAGATAACAAGCTGCAGCAGAATGATGGTGCCGGCATTTATGACGGTAACATGCTCCACATCAAAAAACCAGTTGATATGTACACCGAAAATTCCCAGAAAATTATTTACCGCCTGATTCAGCGAACCTGCATTTACATAAGCCTGCACATACCATAATACGGAATCAAACATCTGAAAATAGAGGATCCAGAATCCGGAGTAGAGAAAGATCATGAGCAGAAATTTAGCATGATCACGGAATTTTGCCGGGCTGGATTTATCAATGATAAAGAGCGATGTTATGGTAATGAATATAATATATGAAATAATTCGGCCCAGCATTGTCAGTCCCGGCAGAAACCAGATAATAAGCCCGAAAAGCAGCACCACGGTAACGGCCGGTCCGTAGGAGTTTTTCTGCTTTGCCTTTTCCGGGCTTTTGCCGCGATAACTGTAAGAAATAATTGCCAGCCCGATCAAAATCAATGCCGAAACATAAAGCAGAAAAAAACTCCGCCCGTTGCTGGCCGCGTAGAGGCCTTCAATTTCACTCAAGCCTACTCCGGCAAGAACCGGTATCTGCCCGAGCTGGATGCGCAGGTCCTCTTTATAGGAGCGGAAATCTACATCGGCATTCAGGATTACTTTAAACTGGTTATCGCCTTCCTGACGAATGTTGAAATTTCCCTGATCCACTTCTCCTTTCTCAAAAGATAATTCCACCTTTTTATCGGACAGCCGGATGAAATCATCAATATCCGAAGCGGTAATCCCCGCCAGGTCCGGAATCTGCTGCAGTGTATCCAGTAAAGCGGCCTGGTAATCGGGCAAAGAGCGGGGTTTGTGGATTACCAGTGAGTAGCGGTTGGAATCCAGCCGGGCAAAGCGGAAATCCTGCCGCGCCAGCATATTTCGATCTACCGTAAAAACCAGCATAGAATTGCCGCGCCGGATGCCGATGTCCGGGTATTTTTCAGTTGCCTGCGGAGTGGAAAGATAACCATTCAGCGCCAGCAGGAAAAGAATGCCGGTGGCGCCAAGTATAATTCCTTTTTTTATGACATTATTGCGCATGGCATGGTAGAGCAGCACGACAGGGCTGTAAATTATTTCAAATGCATTGGCAAGGGTCTGGATTAAACCGGTCTGACCAGACTTGCTTTTTTCGTCCTGTGTAACCGGTTCCTTATAAAACAGGAAGGTCGGGATCAGCATGGCGGCGGTGCCGATAGCGGAAGCGATTATCACATAGCTCCAGTCCATTTTTTTCAAAACCGGGACAAGTATCAGCGGAAACAGAAATGCGCCGAGATTTATTGACCAGTAAAAAATTCCGAAACCCAATGTGCTGTTTTTCTCATCGGTAACCCGGGCGATAGTACCGGAAATAATCGGTTTAAACGTCCCGGCGCCAACACCCATTACCACCAATGCGCCAAATACCAGCGCATAACTGGTCGCCTGCGCGGTCAAAAAATATCCCAGTCCCAGAAATGAAAAGGCAACCATAAGGGTGCGGCGATATCCGAAGCGATCCGCCAGTGCTCCGCTGATGATTGGTAAAAAGTAGAGCAGCGGCTGAATGGTGCCTTTAATCAGACCTACACTTTCTTTAGCAAAATGTAAATGTTCAGTCAGGTAAACGGATAGAATACTCATCATTC
>JBAPTX010000415.1:0-13370 GCA_049282375.1 Calditrichia bacterium | reverse complement strand
AGCAAGAGACTGCATCCGGCTCATCAGCATGGATGCGGCATCAATCGGATTTGCCGTTTGCTGCGGCCGGGCGGAATGACCGCCTTCCCCCAAGAACTGCCATTCCAGCCGGATACTTTGCGCATTGACCCACCCTTCCGTAACGCTGACTTGTCCCAATTTCAATTCGGGTTCCACATGCATACCAAGGATGTGGTCGATTCCATCCAGAACGCCTTTTTTGATAAATTGCGGTGCACCGCTGGGAATCGGCTCCTCAGCCGGCTGGAATAGAAAACGGGCATTTATCCCCATTTCTCCGCCAAGCTGCTGTAATACTGCTGCTACCCCGCACATTACAGCCGTATGCACATCATGCCCGCAGGCGTGAGAAACTCCGGCATTTTGCGAAGCATAGGGCGTTGTTTTGGCATCAGCAATCGGCAATGCATCTATATCCGCCCGCAGAGCAATCGCCGGTCTGCCGGATTCCCACTGAGTTTCCGTCACCAATCCCGTGTCCAGCGGCTGGTGAAAATCCGAATACCCCTGCTGACGCAGAAAATCTCTTATCTTATTGGTGGTGCGATATTCTTTCCAGGAGAGTTCAGGATCCCGGTGAAGGTCACGCCGCAAATTCTGCAGATCGGGATACAACCGGGTAATCAAACTGTCCAACTTCGATAATTTCATTTTCACCATTTTATAAAACACCTGTTTTTCTTAAAAATAATAAGCCTTTGCCTTTTTGAAAACAAAGCCTTTTCTCAATGGAAAATCGCGCTGCAACTTTTCAACACACGTCTCGTCTATTGGGTAAACATTTTATTAAAGGAGAATTTCAATGCAACGATATATGGTAATTTTCTTTTTGCTGATTTCAATTTGTTTATTGAACACCTCAACGGTTCATGCGCACGACAGTATAAATGAATCTATTCGTATCCAGAATGGCGAGAAAGTAGATAAGGACCTGAATACGGTTAACGGCAGTATTTTTATCGGAAAAAATGCCAGCGTTGAAGGAGACTGCCACACGGTGAACGGCCAGATCAGTTTATCGGAAAAAGCGCGCACCGGGGACCTGAATTCTGTAAACGGGCAGGTTGAAATTGACAGCGGCAGCGAAATTCAAAACAGCGTCAGCACAGTGAACGGCTCTATTTCAATTCGGAAAGACTGTCAAATAAAGGAAAGTGTCACTACAGTCAACGGACAAATCGAGCTGCGCGGTGTTCATGTGGAAAAAAATGTTGAAACGGTAAACGGCAATATCAAGCTGGAAGACCACGCTAAAATCGAAGGTGATATTGTTGTTCACTATAAATCCAGCGGGAAAGAAGATGCTGTAGAGATTAATATTTCGGGCGGTTCGGTGGTGAAAGGCAATATTATTGTTGAAGATGAAGAAAGAGGTGTAATCGTGCGGATATCATCCGACAGCCGGGTTAATGGGGAGATTCGCAATGCACAGGTTGAAAAGATGTAACACTTCGGCCTGGATTTGCATTTTGCCGTCGAAAAGTCTTGAATAAAATCACAGGGTTTTTACCAGAATCCTTCTTTGTTTCTCCAATTTAGATCGGGATTTCGAAACCCCTTTTATTTTTACAGAGCATCAAATTATCAATAGAATTAAAACTCATTAATCAGCCGCACATGTATTTTCCCTTCCTGAAACGGCAGGCCTTTGGCTAATCCGTAATCGACCTGCAGAGCACCGAGGGGTCCGGGGAAACGCACGCCAACACCATAACCTGCCAGAAATTCTTCTTTGAACCGGGGCAGCTTACGGCTGTAGTATCCCACATCCGCAAAAACAAAGAAGCGCGATACCGGCCCCAGTAAAAAGCGATATTCATTATTGATCCAGGCAACCCGGTCGGCAAAGAACTGATCTTCGCGGTAGCCGCGAATAGTGGTAGCGCCGCCAAACCAGAAGAGGTCCGGCAGCCGCACACCCTGCCCCCGGTGCCCTATCAACACAGAGTGGGCATCGAATGAAATTACCTGTTTTTTCCAGGTTTCCAGAAATAAAGACCACTCCCCGTTCACGCGGGTGACCCGGGTACTTTTTGTCAGGGAATCTTCCGTCAGCAGGAAATCCGGTCCAGTATTTTTCTGGGTGCCGTAATCCAGCAGAACTGAAAAACGCATTCCCCCTCGGGGATTCGCTGAGTTGTCGCGGCTGTCCCATTGAAAGCCCATTTGGGTAAATACTGAACGGGTCTGGGGAAGCCTGAGCACTTCGCTGGCGAGTGAATCCGGGTAAACTTCCCTTCTGTAAATACGAAAAAGACCACTCAGATTTTCATTTAAGGGCACTTCAGCATTTAACGCATACTGCCACTCGATGAATGTGGTATCGCGCACCAGCCGGTACATTTCTCCGCCGGCATGAAACGGCAGCCCCAGCAGAAAGGGTTCCCGGTATTTAACCCGGAATTCATCCGAATAACGGTCCGGTTTCTGCCAGAAAACATCCAGCCGCCGCCCGGTTCCGAAAATATTTTTGAGCCCGATATTCAACTCGCCGGTAAAATAGCCGGATTGAGCCGGCTGATTCGCCGGCGGCGGTATGTAGCCGACGATCCCGTCAAAGGCAGTGGTCGTCGATTTTTCAAACGGTAAAAAGAGATAAAACAGCGAATCATTCTGCTGATACAATTCCGGTTCTCCCGCGCTGCGGATAAAATCCAGCCGCTGCAGGCGCTGGCGGTATTTGCGCACACGCTTTTCACGAAACAGCTCCCCTCTTTTAAATCCGATAGAGCGTTGAAGAAAAGGTACACTGATATCCGGGTTTTCCCTGATCCGCAAATTTTCGAGCCGCACCTGCGGACCTTCTATGATTTTCAGAAACAGAGTAATTCCCTGCCGGCCGTCCTGCAGAGAATCCAGAATAAACTCCCGGGTTTCCACAACAGCCAGCGGATAGCCATTATTCTCCATCACTCCAACCAGTTCATTCAGCAGCATT
The DNA here is from genome assembly GCA_049282375.1 of Calditrichia bacterium. GTDB lineage: Bacteria > Calditrichota > Calditrichia > RBG-13-44-9 > RBG-13-44-9 > JBAPTX01. The sequence goes on along the minus strand of JBAPTX010000415.1, from coordinate 10,411 downwards.
TGCTGTGTACCGGGCGTATAAACCTTTCCTGAATAATTTGCAGCCAGTTCAATTATGCGCTCGCGGATATCTTCACTCAAAGAATCAGGCAACTGCATCTGCACAGGCTGCAGGTAATACCGCGGACCGGTATTCACATATAAATGCATTACAATTTTATTCTGCGCAATTGTCTGGCTTATCAGTGAATCAACCTGCGCCAGGTAAAAGCCCTGTTCCTGCAGCCGGGAAATCACCATTTGTTTCAGGTCGTTTTGTAAACCCGCATCCGGCACCCGGTTGCGGAATTTGGCACCCGGTTCAATTCTAACGGGCAACGGTACATTGGAATGAATTTGGATCCGGGTAATAAGCCCTTTTGGTTCCTGGGCCGGCAGCAAAGCCGCCCAAAGCAGCAGCAGCAGTACGCCTGTTTTAAGAAAACTGCTGTAAAATTTTTTATTAAATGGGTGATTCACAAATACACCATCTTTTTACTGAAGATATGATATGCGCTTATATTTTTAAAAGAATGCCCGTACTTCCGCCTGCCCCAAATGAATGGTGCGGGCAGCGGCGGCATCACTGCGGCCTGTATAATTCACGGTTACCGTTACATTAGTGCTCACAAAATATTCGAACCGGAAATTCCAAAGAAACGAATTCCCCTGCCGCTTGCCTTTACCCATTTCGAAGGGTATGGGCCGGTTCAGCGGGTTATCCAGAATATCCACCCGTAAATAGGTAAAGCTGCTCTGAATACGCGCTTTTCCTTTTATGGCATAGTTTACCTGCGGACGAAGCTGATAATAGCGGACAAACAATCTGTTCTGAATCGCGCGGTCCCGCTGCCATCCTGCCTCCAGTTCCCAGCGAAACTGCCAGGCATACACCGGCCGGTAGTTTAATTTCAACTCTCCGCTGTTGCCGAAAATGTCCCGGTTGCGGCCTGGCGCGGAACTGACCTCCCGCTGATTTACAATCTGTGAATATTGCAGTTCATGGGAAAGCAGCCTTTTATAGATCTGCTGGCGCCAGGAGAGCGATCGTTCCCAATAGGTACGGCTTTCGTTGAAATCCGCTTCCACATACTGGTTGGACAGATTATCTGTATATCGGTTGCGGAGGGTGAAACCGTATTCCGGATTTCTTTCAAAAAGATATACATCCTGATTAATGGTGTAAGTGCCGCTTACAGTTGAATTCTGATTGTGAAATTTGCTTAAATTAAGCAGATATAGCTGCCAGATATTCTGCTCGCGGCTTTTTTCATCCACCTTAAGATAAGTAAATGTGGAAATATTGCTGAACAATCTGCTCCAGCCTGTTTTTTTACTATTCTCCGCCGGCGGGCGGTAGCGGAGCTGCCAGCTTGCTTCCACATTGGTAATGGATTCAAAATTGCCGGTGGGAACAATCACCAGAAAATAACTGCCCTGCGGGTCCGGGACATATTCCTGCAAAATTTCATCATAACGGTAATTCCCCCGGTTCTCCCCCACCTCCAGAAAAACTTTTTCCTGCAGTGCCTGCAATTCGCTGGCGGCTTTATACTCCCAGCGGCTGTCCACTGTGCGCTCCCGGTTCCGGTATTGTATTTCCAGATTGGCCAGATGGCTTTTGCGGTCCGCCCAACTGGTATCCTGAAACTGGGCATTTGGCTGGTAAATTGAAAGACTGTCCGGCGGCATCTGCTCAAAAAAAGATTTATAATCTTTATCCCGGTAAACCACCGATGCACGCCCCTGCCATTTCTGCGCCTGCATTAACTGCAGGCTGAGACGGTGGGTCGCAGCAACAGATAATTTCAGTTTTTCGCCCGGATTATGGGGATTGTAAAGATAATCATCGCGGAATTGCGAACCGAAAGTCCAATTTGCGCCAAGAATGGAAAACAGCTTAATACCGGCGGATTTTTCCGTGAAATAAAAACCGGTCTGGTTATGATTGAATGTATTTACCTGCCGGTCTTCCTGCCGGTAGCCGGCATACGGCAGCCCCTTCCAAAACAGGCGGCTCAGTGTGGCACCGCTCCTGATCCAGGTGCTTTCCTGCAGGGAATCTTCACTGGCAACCGCCTCCAGAAAACCGCGTCCGCTTAACCGGGTTGAATCTGTAAAAGTGATGCTTCCCCTCCCCCGGCGGGAGGATACGGCATCTCCCAACTCCACAATGCCGCCATCCACATCCAACTGCATCGCTCCGGAAGGCTGATAAATCAGTACTGACTCCAGAGTCTGCTCATCTCCCTGCAAATCGGATTCCTGCAAATTCCATTTATAATTAAACTCCGGCTGATACTGCCGGTCCAGAGGTGAAAAGCGCTGCTGCCGCAAACGCCAATCTGCTTTCCAGTTGAGAACACCTGCCTTGCGGCCAAACAGGGAAAAATCGTCCCGGTCGTAAGCCGCACCCATTGCCGCCGAAATACCTGCGTTGTCCTCATCATCCTCGTCTGAATAGACATTCCGGTCATACAGAGAAACTGCCCCTTCTCCGTTCAGAACAAAAGATTCTCCCAGCCGGTAACTCACCACAGCGTCCGCCAATTTCTTATCTCCCGCAAGCGGCACCAGCCGCACGGGCAGGTAATCCCCCTTTTCCGGGCCAACAAAACGGTAAACACCCAGACGCTCTTTCAAATAACTCCCCTGGCGGAAACCCACTCCGGTAAACCGCACTGCATATTCTCCCTCGCCCCGGCCCTCATACCTGTAATATGTAAAAATTTCGCCATTCAGCACGGTATCCTGTTTACTGTAATTCCCATTTCCGGCGCCCACCAATTCCGCGCCGCCGACGCTGGCTTGCAGGGGGTCATCTCCCGCAGAGGCAAGCGCCTGTTTCTCTTCATCAGAAAGTGGAGCGCTGTCCTCCAGCAGATTCCGGGTATCATCCCATTCACGGAACAGGCGAATATCATATTGAAACGCTTTGCCGGACCGGGTATTGTCGGAAGAGACGCCCAGAAAAGATTTGCCGTAGCGCTGAAAGACATTTGCATATTCAAAATCCGCTTCCACGCGGTCTTCACTGGTAATCAGCCGCTTGTTGCTGAAGGTGATCTGACCCAGACTGTAATCAATGGTATAATCGTTGTTTTCTCCCCGCGTCTGCAGAAGGCCGTTCACATAAACCCGTTCAGTGCCGGCAAGTACAATAATATCCCGCTCACCATTCTTACCGCGAAGCTGATATGGTCCCTGATTCCCTTCCTGCCCCAAAAACTGGTTGGTGTTAAAATTACCGCGCGAAGTGGCATAGGTTAACTGCTGATGATATCCCTGATAATCCCCGTTCGCAGTGATCCCCTGCAGTTTGCGCTGTAAATTGCCAAAGCGGGAGTTTCGGTAGTCCAGATTAAAATCACCCAGAGTTCCCCCCAGATAAGGGCTGCTTATTTTCACAAAAACCTTATCCACTTCGCGAAGCGTTTGCGTGTTGCCTTCCGGCTGAATGGGGGTACTTTCGTCCGTCAGTGCCGCCACAAGTTGCACCCGGGGTGTTATGTAGCCGGACAATTGCAGATTTAAACCGGAATTCAGGGTCAGATCCCGGTTGCTGCCGATTTCGAATCCCCGAACCAGGCTGCCGCTTCTTTGCAGGTTTTCGCTGAAGCTGTCCATTTCTTCAAAAAAGCGGCTGCGGACTGCTCCCCGCAGACCGGTTTCTGTGCCGGTTCCGGCAGAATCCGAAATAAACTGCAGTTGCCGGTGGGAAAAGGACGGGATCAGCGGAAAAGGATATGACCGGTAAAGAACTGTGATCAGATCGCCTGTATCCGGCGGTTGCTGAAAAAAGATAACTCCCTGCCGGTAATCCATCTGATAATGGATGCCCCGCAGCAATCGGAAATCATTCCGCTGAATACGCTCACTGCCGGGTATCAGGAAGGTTGCCGGCAACTGCAGGGAATCCAGGGTGTTATTCGCGGTGGTAATAAAGGTATCCGGCGGCAGGTCCAGAAATAAACGGTCCGTTTGCGAAAAACCCGGAAGCTGCAGCATCAGGAGCAGAGATAAGATCCAACCTAATTTATAAACGCAATCCAAAGAATTATACTGTTCCTGTTTATACTGTCGCAGTTTTTCCGGGCCTCTTCTCCTTTTAATTGTTCAAATTAAAGAGATTTGTGAATAAACAAAAATGGAAATTAATTGGGTAGTATTGGAGAATTTTCTCCGAAGTTTGCCGGGCATCCGCTTATTTATGCCGCATCAGAAGGTAGAGAAAAAAGGGGCCGCCGATGATTGCGGTAATAATGCCCACCGGAATATCCACCGGTGCCAGGAGGGTGCGGGCGGCAGTATCGCACAAAGCCAGGAAGGCCCCGCCGAAAAACAGGGATGCCGGAATCAAATAGCGATGGTCCACCCCGATCAGCAGCCGCAGAAAATGGGGAACGATCAGCCCGACAAATCCAATGGGGCCGCTCACTGCCACCACAGCCCCGGTCATCAGGGAAGCGGAAAGGAAAGCGATTTTCTGCACCCGGCTTACCGATACTCCTTTACTCAATGCCACTTCTTCGGACATGCTGATCAGGTTAAACATGCGGCCCTGCAGCAGAATCAGCATAGCGGCTGCCAACACGACCGGCAAAGTATAATAAAGGGCGGCATTATTTACCACATCTAAACCACCCATCATCCAGCGCACCATCTGTTTGGTTTCCGTGAAATCTGCCCAGAAATGAAGCATCAGGATCAGTGCCGCGAAAAAATAGCTGACTGTTACCCCTGCCAGGATCATGGTGTGAATGGCCAGCCTGCCCGCCTGCCGGGCCAGCAAAAAAACCAGTGCGATGGTCAGCAAGCTTCCTGCAAACGCACCGATCTGAATAGTGGTAAACCCCAGAAAGCTCAGGACTAATCCGGTTTTTATAACAACCACCGCCCCCAGTGCACCCCCGCTGGAAACCCCTAATGTATATGGTGTTGCCAGAGGATTGCGCAAAAGCGCCTGAAAAACCACTCCCGCCAGAGAAAGCGCCGCGCCCGTTAGCGCAGCCAGTAAAATTCGCGGCAGCCGGATATCGAAAAAAATCCGGCCATCGGGACTATCCGTCCCTTGTAAATAACTGACAACATGATGGTAATTCAGGGGTTGCGATCCAATAAAGGGTGTAATGATTAGCGTCAGAAGAAAAACAATAAAGATAAACAACAGCAGCAGGCGTTTGCGGGAGCGGTATTTCATGCAATACGTTCCCTTTCAGCTTCGGTTACCGGGCAAAATGACCGGTAAACCGCTAACCGGGTGCGGGACGACTTCCACTGCCGTTTCGTAGATGGATTCAAGAATTTCCTTTTTTAAAACCTGTTGCACCGTCCCATCTGCGGTAATTCTGCCATCCTTTAACACGATCAGCCGCTGACAGAATTGAGCTGCCAGGTTGACATCGTGTGTCACAGACAAAATGGTCATTTTACGGGTTGCTTTCAGATTTTTTAAGATGGAGTAAAAATGAATCTGGTGCTTCAAATCCAGCGCAGTAGTGGGTTCGTCCAGCAGTAAAATTTTGGGTTCCTGTGCCAGCGCGGAAGCGAGAATGACCCGCTGTTTTTCTCCGCCGCTCAAGGTGGCGAATCCCCTTTCCCGTAAATGAAGGCAATCTGTTGCCTGCATGGCCTGTGCAGCAAGTTGATGATCTTCCCGCGAATCCGGTCCGAAACGTTTCTGGTGAGGAAACCGCCCCATCAAAACCACCTCCCAGGCGGAAAAATCATAAGCAGTGCTGAGGCTTTGCGGAACAAAACCAATCCAGCGGGCCAGATCCCGCCTGGAAAATTTCCGTAAAGGTTTTCTCTCAATCAGCACCTTTCCATACAGCGGCTTCAGGATGCCATCCAGAATTTTCAGCAGGGTGGATTTACCGGCGCCGTTCGGCCCGATCACTCCTACGAACTCGCCCGCTGAGACCGAAAAATTCAGTGCCTGCAGCACAGGAGCGCCATTATAAGAAAATCCCAGATTTTCAACATGAATCATTGATTCTGCCCGATTGTATTGATTGCGATAATTTCTGAAAACTGCAGGGCCACTTGCGTTATACGCGGACCCGGGATCACGTACATCGGCTCAGTAAATAAAAAGAGGTTATCATTTTTTACTGCAGGAAGAGTATTCATTCCACGCCAGGCCTTTTCCTGATCGGTTTTACTCCGCTGCCAGCCGGGATGAAATTCCAAAATAAATTCAATGGGAGTTACCAGTAAATCTTCCCGCGAGACCGGGAAATACTGCTGGTCCACCTCCGGGAAAGCAGTGCGCCCTCCGGCCATCCGCCAGAGTTCATCCAAAAATGTATTTCTGCCTGCCACATACAGACCTTCCAGCGTCCCCGGCTGCCGTCCCACCACCAGCAGAGCGGCCGGAGATCCTTCAACCTTTTCTGCCGCAGCCGAAACGGCGGCCAGGGTGTCCGCCATTCCATTCAGAACCTTTCTGCCTCTTTCCCGGCAATTTAATAAATCGGCAATTCTGCCGATGGCCTGCCGGATTTCTTCAACCGTCTCAGCAGGAATATCTATCACCCGGATTCCCAACTGCTCCAGTTTACGGCGGTGATCCGCATTGGGAACCTGCAACACCAGATCCGGCTGGAGTTTCAGCACTTTTTCATAATCCAGGTTCAGGTATCCGCCGATAGAGGGAATTTGTACAGCCTGCGGCGGATAAGTACAGAATTCCGTTCGTCCCACCAGCCTGTCTCCTTCATTCAGTTTATAGAGCATTTCAGTAATATTCGGCGCCAGGGAAATAATGCGCCGGGTAGCATCTGCAGGAGCAGAGCCCGGGAAAGCTGCCGTAAAAAAAATTACCCATAAACAAAAAATCAGCTTCATTGAGACAGCTCCTGCAAGGCCTTTTCCCGCCGATGGAGAATTTCTTTCAGAATTTTTCTTTTAGCGGCATCCGGCAGTGTGTTCCATTGGGCAATCTCTTCCAAAGTGCGGAAACAACCTGCACATAACTCATTTTGGGCAATAGCACAAATACCTACACAGGGCGATTTTACTTCACTTCTGTCCATTTTTTCCAACTTGCTTATAATAAAAAACCCCAGCTTTGCAAAAGAAAGTTGGGGTAAAAAAAGGGAAAATCAATCCGCCCAGCCTTCCCGCGAAGGTTTTCAATCGGGGTTCCGCTCCGGCCGGTCTCCTGACTCAGGGTCTGCCTACTCACCCGCCTTCCCATTCCCGAAGGAACAGTGGCACAGTGGGTTTTCGTTACCCGTTACAGTTGCGGGGCAGTGCCGGACTTTCACCGGACTTCTCGCCACCGGAGCGCAAATAATAAATTATTTTCATAGACCAAGTAAACGTTTTAATTTAGAGCTGCCACAGAGAGAAACCAAATTGATTTTACAGGAGAAATAACAGTTTAATTATTGGGTATTTTTATATGAAAATAACAGCCACCACCATTCCGGAAGTTTTATTGATTGAACCGAAAGTATTTGAAGATCCCCGCGGTTTTTTCATGGAAAGCTATCACCGGCAGCGATACCGGGAAAACGGCATTTCGGTTGAGTTCGTGCAGGATAATCATTCCAGATCCATAAAAAACACCCTGCGCGGACTGCATTTTCAAATAAATCCGGGGCAAGCAAAGCTGGTGCGGGCAGTGGCAGGCGAAGTTTTTGATGTTGCCGTGGATATTCGCTTCGGATCTCCCACCTTTGGAAAATGGGTTGGATTTCATCTTTCTGCAGAAAACAAAAAGCAGATGTTTATCCCGTCCGGATTTGCACACGGTTTTTGTGTATTGAGCGATTTTGCCGAATTTGAATACAAGTGCAGCAGCTATTACGCCCCTGACTCCGAAAGAGGCATTTTTTGGGATGACCCGGATCTTGGCATTAAATGGCCGCTTTCCCATCCCATCCTTTCCGAGAAGGACAAGAAACTGCCCCCCTTTCGAAATCTGGAAAGATATTTCAGTAAATAAAGGAGTTGTTTGTTTTAACCGGATTGGTTATATTCGTTCTAAAATAACCGTTATGGTTAAATAATTAAATATCTAACTGAAAGGGTTAAAATGGTGCTGACGCTGATTGGAGATCTTGCCGGGTCGAGGGCGCTCCAAAATCGGGATCATTTACAAAAAAGCCTGCAAACAAAGCTGGAGATGATTAACCAGAAAAGCCAGCAGGTCATATCCCCTTTCACAATAACCCTGGGAGATGAATTCCAGGCTGTTTATAAAAATGCCGGGGAAGTATTCCGCCATATCTGGGAAATCCGCAGTGAAGTTCATCCGGTAAAAGTCCGCTGCGCAATCGGCATTGGAGAACTGAGTACCGAATTGAATCCGAAACAGGCTATCGGGATGGATGGCCCGGCTTTTCATCTTGCCCGGCAGGCAGTACAGGAGTTAAAAGAAAGCGGATTCACCCTGCAGGCAGCGGCAGAAAATATGCCGGAACTACCGCTCATAAACGAATCGCTGAAACTGATTTCGCACATCAGTGATAAATGGGAGAAAAACAGGGTGGAAATACTGGCCGCTTTTCTAAGGGGTGAAGACAGCCAGTCCATTGCACGGGCACTGAATATTTCTTCAGTGGCTGTATATAAAAACCGCAAGGCCGGGGCTCTGGAAGTTATCCTGCAGTTACAGCAACAGGTCGCCTTTTTACTCAATAGAAAACTGGATAATCCGGTATGAACAGCCCGTTTCTCTATATGGCAAGCATTATAATGCTCACCCGGCTCTACTTTCATTTTCGGGATAAACCGCCGGAACTGCGGCAGATCATTATTAAGACTGTAATCGAATTGACTGCTCTGCTGCTCCTGAGCTGGAACCGGGTTGTATTTGGACTGGCAATTTTTATTCTGCTGATTAATGTTATCCATTTTGTCCTGATTCGGAGAAGCGGCCGGAAAAAAATGTATTTTCTGCGAACCTTGTTCTTTTATCTGCTGGCGTTCGCCATTCTGTTTTCACCGCCCCTGAATGCACAGTTTAACCCGGCTGTAATGGAACGCATTTCCCGTCTGATGCACTATACGATTTTAGCAGAAAAGGTGCGGGCTGTACAATGGAATACAGTCCTGCTACTGTTGTCTGGATGGCTTCTCAGCTTAGGCGAAACTAATTTTTTCATCCGCACTTTTCTTTCCGGTCTGGAATTGGTCCCGAGGCAAAAAGCAGCCGAACAGGTTGTAGACCGCAAAGAATATAACAGAGGGCGGATCATCGGCTTTCTGGAGAGAACATTAATTTATGTTTTTGTGCTGTACGGAAATTTTTCCGCAATCGGGCTCATTTTGACTGCAAAAGGGATTACCCGGTTCAGGGAACTGGAAGAGCGGGGGTTTGCAGAATATTTTTTGATCGGCACCCTGCTCTCCACAGTCGTTGCCGGCGGAATTGCTCTTGGTGTGGGTTATTTTCTGAGCACCTGATATTTACAGGTAAAATAAAGTGTAATTTATAACAGATCAGTTACCAACAATACGGCATGATCCAATTGACAAAGCACTTGACATTTTTATTTAATTCTGAGAAATTCTCACCAGTTTTTTAGCAGGATAAAATGAGAAATCAGGAGGACAAATGGCAGACCTTTCTACTGAATATCTGGGACTGAACCTAAAGAATCCCTTAATCGTCAGCAGCAGCACACTGGTGCAAAACATAGATGGCGTCAAAGAGGCGGAAGAAGCCGGGGCCGGGGCGGTAGTGCTGAGATCTCTGTTTGAGGAGCTGATCCGCGATGCCAGCGAACAAAATCCGTCAGATTTATACAGTTCCCACCCTGAAGAATATGATTATGTGATGTCTGAGTTAAACCTGCAATACGGCCCCCGCCATTATCTTGACCTGGTACAAACGTGCAAAGAGAAAACCGGAATTCCCATCATTGCCAGCATCAACTGTACCACCCCGAAATGGTGGATTAACTACGCACAGCAGATCGAAGCTGCCGGCGCAGATGCCGTTGAACTGAATCTGTCTCTGATGCCGATTAATCCCTATAAAAGCTCCGAAGATATAGAGAACGATTTCTTTACCATTATAAAGTCTGCCCGTCAGGTTTTAAAACTGCCCATCGCCGTAAAGATCGGCCCTTATTTCACTTCGCTGAGCCGGTTTGCCAACCGGTTATGCGGGGCGGGTGTGCAGGCCCTGGTGCTGTTCAACCGTTTTTATCAGTTCGATATTGATATTAAAAAGATGAAAATAGTGGGAAGTAACTGGTACAGCTCGCCGAGGGAAATGAGCCTGCCGCTGCGGTGGATATCTGTTCTGTATCAGCATGTAAATTGTCAACTGGCCGGAAATACCGGCATCCATGAAGCCAATGATGTCATTAAGCAAATCCTGGCCGGCGCACAGGTAGTGGAACTGGCTTCCACACTTTACATGAAGGGATTTTCGCAGATGGGAAGAATTCAGGCCGATTTAAAAGCCTGGATGG
>JBAPTX010000414.1:0-1591 GCA_049282375.1 Calditrichia bacterium | reverse complement strand
TATCAATGTTTCTAAAACCGCCACCGTCCTGACCGGGGATGCTTCTGCTTTAAATGTTATTCAAACTTATCATTGAGTTTCATGCAGGATTCAGGTGATAGTTGCCGCTCACTTAAGGCCAAAATCTGCATGGCAGCCTTCTCATCTGTAATCAGTATATCAATATAACCGCCTCTTATGGCTCCTAATATAATCTCGGCTTTGGCTATGCCGGCACCCACCACGATTACCAAAGGAATTTGTTTCAGTTCTGCTAAATCTATTCCAATGACCCGATTATGCATATCAAAGGGACATGTGTTCCCGTGGATATCGAGATGCCGTCCGCAAAGATCACCGACGGCGCCCATGTTGTAAAGGGCTCGCGATTCTTCCTGGCTGAGATACCCGATTTTAGCCAAATGACTCTCATCAGGATCATTGGTGCCAATCCCTAGTATGGCCAGATCAAGCTCTTTCATGCGCTGCAGTGTTTGCGATATTTCAGGTTCTTCAATCAGCATTTCTTTTAAATCTTTATTCTGCACGAGAAGGGGAGCGTTTAATACATTACATTTCGCATTTAACTTTCTGGCAAGCGTTCGGGCATGTTCCCTGCCGTCGGTCTCAAAATTTCTGGTTGCCGTTCCACCCATCAATTGGAAAATTTCCACGTCCGTTATATCGGTCGGTTTAAAATACTGTACCATATGGAAAAGCGTGCTTCCCCAGGTAATACCGATTTTCATTCCGATTTCAATTTTTGACTGCAGGTACTCGGCCGCTCTTCTTCCCGTTTCGATTTTGGTCAGTTCTGAATCTTGCATGGAGGGAATGATTAGGCATTGATCTAAACCTAGCTTTTCAACCAGCTTATTTTGCAGGTTCACACCGGCTGAAGAAGTATCATGAATTCGGACTTCAACGATGCCCATATCGCGGCAGGCTTTCAACATTCTTGAAATGCTCGATCTTGATACATTTATGGCATTGGCGATCTCCTGCTGTGACCGTTCCTCCAGATAATACAGTTTTGCGATTTTGATGAGTAAATCTCTTTTCGTCAGATCAATGTCATTCATTTTACTGAAGTTATACGTTTTTAATCATTATTCCATGATTCCAACATTCCATCATTCCATGTGGGCAGCACATACCCAGTGTCGTAAAAGATAAATTATTTCAATATATTATAGAAATTCCGAGACATCAATCGTCCAATATTGAGCTATCCTCCGATGGAAACAGAAAAGTTATTCTGAACAAAAAGCTTTTTTATTTCAGCCATTCGTTCCTGGGTCGGCGGATCGATCGCGTTGAGTTCATAATTTTGATCGAGTCGATCATATTTTACTTTGCCTAGCCGGTGGTATGGCAGAAGGTCTACCCGAATTCCCGGTGCCCTGGGTTTCAGAAATTCAATTATCCGTCGTAAATTTTCGTCCCGATCATTGTGGGCGGTAATGATCGGAATCCGGACCACTAATTCTTTGCCGCTTTTCACCAGTTTTTTAAAATTATTGAGTATCATGTCATTGCCGGCCCCGGTGAAACGTTTGTGTCTGTCTTCATCCATTTCTTTTAAGTCATAAAGGAACAAATCTATATACGG
>JBAPTX010000413.1:0-3431 GCA_049282375.1 Calditrichia bacterium | reverse complement strand
GGAATTACAGAATAGCCTGACCAAAGGGCATGATATCGCCCGTAAGTTCGGTATTTCCCCGGAGGATATTTCTTCTATTGAACAGAATTTTAATATAAAAATAACGCCGTATTATCTTTCATTAATTAAGGAGGTGGGGGATCCCATATATAAACAGGTGGTGCCCGATGTGCGCGAGCTGGCAGACAGCGAACTTATGGAAGACCCGCTGGCGGAGGACCGGGATTCTCCCGTTAATAACATTGTGCACCGTTATCCGGACCGCTGTTTATTCCTGGTTTCCCATGTGTGTGCGTCCTACTGCCGTTTCTGCACCCGCAAGCGCAAGGTGGGCGATCCGTCCAAAATAAGCCTGAAGTTTATTGATGAAGGAATTGAATATATCAGCAATACCCCGCAGATCCGGGATGTGATTCTTTCCGGCGGCGATCCTCTGCTGCTGAGTGACGAGAAACTGGAATATATCCTTCAGAAATTAAGGCAGATCCCCCATGTGGAAATCATCCGCATTGGAAGCCGTGTCCCCTGTTTTCTGCCCTACCGCATTACTGCTAAACTCGTGAAAATGCTGAAAAAATATCATCCGCTTTACATGAATGTGCATTTCAACCATCCCGATGAACTGACACCGGTGGCGGTGCGGGGACTGGCACGGCTGGCAAATGCCGGCATTCCGCTGGGCAATCAGACCGTTCTGCTGAAGGACGTTAATGATGATGCCCAAACCATGAAAAAACTGATGCAGAAGCTTTTACAGGCAAGGGTGCGCCCCTACTACATTTATCAGGCGGATATGGTCTTTGGAACCGAGCATTTCCGGACGCGGGCGGAAAAAGGTCTGGAGATCATTAAAGCGCTGCGCGGCTGGACTTCCGGGCTGGGGGTGCCTCATTTTGTGATAGATGCGCCCGGCGGCGGCGGAAAAATCCCTTTGCTGCCGGAATATCTGATAAAAATGGATGACCGTGAAATTATCCTGCGCAATTTTGAAGGAAAAATTTTCCGCTATTCCCAGCCGTCTGAAAACGGGAAAGTCGTTCAGGAAGAACTGACCGGCCTTAATGAAATCGGCTTTGATGAATCCGTTTAGTTTCGTTCAGCAGGAAATGACCGACCCCTATTTAGGCTAATCACATGCTTCTGGCATTTTCCGGCCGGGCCGGCTTGTAATTTGGGACAACCGCACAATCCGGTTCTTTGGAAAATTTCCGCTCAGGCTGAACGCTGGATTACAGGAATACTCCCTGCAGCCGGAATAGCCGCCAGTCACTCCCTCATCCTGGCGGCGAGTCTGAAATTGTTTTAATAATCATCTCTCCCATGCCTGCCCCGGAGCAAATTCCGGCTTTCTGCGTATGATCTGTAAATCAATTGGGCAGCAATTCCGTTTTCCAGTCTGATAAACGGTAAAACACAGGAAAAAACATGTTTCTTATCCGCCGAATTTATGATGACATTGTGCCGGTAAACCGGGAGGCTATCAGCAAAGTTCAGCAGATGCTCGATGAGCAGATTCCCGGGTTGCACAGAGACGATATCCGTTCAATACCGGAAAAGCTTCGTAATCCCCTCAAACACGGTTTCCAATCCATCCTTTATGTTGCCGAGAAGTCTCAGGGTAATCTGCAGGGATTCGCCTTTTTGCTTCATGAAACAGATTTGAATTTCCATTACCTGGAATATATCTCATCCGCCAGAAAACTTAGCGGGCGCGGGATAGGCGGCGCACTGTACCAAAGGGTTCGCCAGCATGCCCGCAATTCCAACACCACAGGAATCTTTATCGAATGCCTGCCGGATGATCCGGAATTATCCCCGAATCCGGAAAAGCGCAAACAGAACATGCAGCGCCTCCGCTTTTACGAAACTTTCGGTGCAAGGCCCGTTATCAACACCGCTTATGAAACACCCCTGAAGCCGGGAGATGCGGATCCGCCTTACCTGCTTTTTGATAATCTGGGAACTGGCCGGCCGCTTTCCCGGAAACGCGCGCAGGAAATCGTCCGGTCCATTCTGGAAAAAAAATATGGGGATTTATGTCCGGAATCTTACATCAGTACTGTGGTCCGTTCTTTCAAAGATGATCCGGTTAAATTAAGAGAGCCCCGCTATATTAAACAGGAACCCATGGAGGTTTACCCGGGAATTCCTGCTGATGAAAGAATAGTCCTAACTGTTAATGACCGTCACGACATTCATCATATCCGGGAACGGGGTTATGTGGAATCGCCCATTCGTATTAATTCAATCCTAAAGGAAATTGATAAAACCGAGCTTTTCGACCGGCTGCCGGTCAAACAATTCCCTGAAAAACATATTAAAGCCGTCCATGATGCACAATATGTTGATTATTTAAAAAAGGTCTGCAAAATTATTAAACCGGGCATTTCAGTTTATCCTTATGTTTTTCCCATTCGAAATACCACCCGTCCCCCCCGCGAACTGCCGATCCGGGCGGGATATTTCTGTATGGATACCTTTACGCCGCTCAATCAAAATGCCTATCTGGCCGCCCGGCGGGCAGTGGATTGTGTGTTAACTGCGGCTGATCAGGTATTATCCGGAAGACACCTTGCTTATGCGCTGGTCCGGCCGCCGGGGCATCATGCCGAAAAACATGCATTCGGGGGATTCTGCTATTTTAACTCCGCTGCAGCGGGCGCTCACTATTTAAGTGAGCAGGGTAAAACTGCCATTCTGGACATTGATTATCATCACGGGAACGGGCAGCAGGATATTTTCAATAACCGTTCCGATGTGCTCACTATTTCCATTCACGGGCACCCGCGTTTTGCCTATCCTTATTTCAGCGGATTTGAAGATGAGCAGGGCGAAGGAAATGGCAGTGGGTTTAATATTAACTTTCCTCTCAGCGAAAATATGGAGGGCGAAAAATACCGGGAAACCCTTAAAAAAGCCCTTAACCGTATTAGAAAATACCGGCCGGACTTTCTGATTTTATGTCTCGGCCTCGATCCTGCAAAGGGTGATCCCACTGGTACCTGGAGCCTGAAAGCAAAAGATTTTGAACTGAATGGCGCCATGATCGGGGAACTTAACCTCCCCACTTTGATTGTTCAGGAAGGCGGTTATAATACCCGCAATCTGGGAATCAATGCCCGCAGCTTTTTTTCCGGGCTGTGGAAACAGGTTTATAAATAAAGAATTTCCCTGCATATTTTTAAAGGCCGGAATAATCCGGCATGATATAAGATTATCTGTTAACTTGGTGTTGATCAAAACCGGAATTCAGTAAATGGCAGAGGAAAACAACTTTGAACTCCTGGACGGCGCCGTTGCCGACCTGGGCGACATCGATGCGGAAATTGAAAGCCAGAAGCAGATCGCTTCTGATAAGGGGAGGTCGGTTGTAGACCGTCTGGAAGCATTTGAAGATGTGTTTGAATCCGCAGTGGGCGATACCCATCTGA
>JBAPTX010000412.1:0-9562 GCA_049282375.1 Calditrichia bacterium | reverse complement strand
CCTGAAGGCAATGGCTGTTGCGCTGCTGTCAGACGATTCCCTTATTCCCTATTCCCTATACCTCCTACCCCCTAATCCCATCAGCGCCCCACAAAGCCGCCCTTTTTTTTTTTAACATTTTTTCAGTTTTTCCCTGGCCGGCACGCCCGCCACCACCGCCCCCGGCGGAACGTCCCGGGTGACCACCGCCCCCGCGCCCACTACAGCGCCTTCGCCGATAGTGACGCCGCAGAGTATGGTGGCGCTGCTGCCGATGCTGGCCCCTTTCCGCACGAAAGTGGGAATACACTGCCAGTCCGCTTCTGTCTGCAGACCGCCCCCGGCGTTGGTGGCACGGGGATATTTATCGTTTATAAAAGTGACATTATGCCCGATAAAGCAGTTGTCTTCGATCTGCACCCCTTCGCAGATAAAGGTATGGCTGCTGACCTTGCAGTTCCTGCCCACCTCGGCGCCTTTCTGGATTTCCACAAAAGTGCCGATTTTGCTGTTATCGCCGATCCGGCAGCCGTAAAGATTGACGAAATTGTAAATCTGCACGTTCTCTCCCAGAACCACGTCATCGGCAATACTGATATATTTCATTTGATAACTCCTGTCAGGGTAATCTTATTACAGATTTTTTAATTCACCAACTGGCCGGCTGCTGAGCGGCTGTAAAACAGATCCCCTATACCTTATACCCTTATATTCCATAAGCTTCAAATAACACTAAACCCTTTTTTCATTTATCTTTAATCATTAATCCTGATTTCCCTGCCGCGCTGCTTGATGGACTGCTGGGCGGCTTCCAGAATGCGCACCACCATCAGGCCGGCGCGCCCGTCCACCAGCGGCGTTTCCGTTCCCTTCAGGCAGTTCACAATATGGCGGGTTTCCGCCGCCAGCGCTTCGGTGGCATCGATTTTGGGGCAATGCATGTCCCCGGTGCGGTATTGAATCAGCGTATTGTAAATTTCATCGGTACTGCGCACCACTTCGATGCCCTTGTCATATACCCGTACCTTTTCGCTGGGCTGATTATCGTCCCAGACGACCATTTTTCTGCTGCCGGCCAGCAGGGTCTGGCGGATTTTTACCGGGCTAAGCCAATTGGTGTGAATGTGGGCAATCAGGCTGCCGGGATAATAGACAGTCAGGTAGGCTACATCTTCCAGCCCCTGTCCCAGATGGTCAGCGCCGGTGGCGACCACACTGATCGGCGGCTGCTCCAGCAGGTAGTGCATAATGGCGATATCGTGAGGCGCCAGGTCCCAGATGACATTAACATCATGCTGGAACAGGCCCAGGTTCACCCGCACCGAATCAAAATAATAGAGCTCGCCGATTTCCCCGGACTCCAGCAGCTCCCGGATTTTCCGCACTGCGCCGGTAAAGATGAAGGTGTGATCCACAAAAATATGGCGGTTCTTTTCTCCGGCAATTTTTAAGAGTGCTTCCGCCTGCTCCACTGAGGCGGTCATGGGTTTTTCCAGCAGTACATGCTTGCCGGACTGCAACACCGCCTGCGCCAGTTCAAAATGGGAATCCACCGGGGTGCAGACGGCTACCAGATCAATTTCAGTGTCATTCAGAACATCCTGATAACAGGTGGTGGTCTGCAGGAAAGGATACATACGGCGGATATACTGCAAACGGTCTTCTTTCAGATCGCAGACGGTTTTCACCCGGACCTCCGGGTGCATGGCGAAATTGCGCACCCAGTTGGGCCCCCAGTATCCCACTCCGATAACACCGGTGTTAATCATAAAAGCTCCTGTTGCGGTTAGGTTCTGTCCGGTTTCATAAACGTTTTCTTTACCCCGGAATAAAAATCAGGGACTACTGCACAAATTCAATCACCTTCTCCGCCACATATTCCATCTGGGATTGGCTGAGTTCGGGATACATGGGCAGGGAAATGATTTCCTGCATGACTTTTTCCGTTACCGGGAAATCCCCTTTTTTATAGGGCAAATGGTGGTATGCTTTCTGCAGATGCAGTGGTAATTTGTAATGGTAACCGCAGCCGATACCGGCAGCCTGCAGGTGTTTCAGCAACCCTTCGCGGTCCTTCACCCGGATCACATACAGATGATACACATGGCGTGCATTTTCACGCTCCGCCGGAGTGATTACTCCGTCCGCTCCGGCAAACAACTGATTGTAATAAGCGGCATTGCGGCGGCGGGCTTCACTCCACTCTTCCAGATATTTCAGTTTTACATGCAGCACCGCCCCCTGGAATCCTTCCATGCGCATGTTATGGCCTTCAAACTCATGCAGGTATTTTTCCTGCGAACCGTGGTCGCGGTATTTGCGGATAAACCCGTCAACCGATTCCGAGGAAGTGGTTACCGCTCCGGCTTCCCCGTAAGCGCCCAGGTTCTTCCCGGGATAAAACGAAAAGGCTGCCGCCTGCCCCATGCTGCCGCAGTAAAGCCATTGATTGTCCTGCAGCCGGCTGCGGTAGCGGGCACCGTGTGCCTGGGCGGCATCTTCCACCACCGCCAGATTATTTCCGGCAGCAATCTTCATAATGGCATCCATATCCGCCGGCTGCCCGAACAGATGCACCGGCAGAATGGCCCGGGTGCGCGGAGTCAGCGCTTGCGCCAGTTTATCGGGATCCATCAACTGGGTGTTTTCGCGGATGTCTGCAAAACGCACTACCCCTCCGGCGGCGGTGACCGCTTCGCTGGTGGCAATAAAGGTGTTGGGGGTAGTAATGACTTCATCGCCGGGCCGGATAAGCGCCCGCAGGGCCAGTTCCACCGCCGATGTGCCCGAATTGACACCGATGCAGTGGGGCACCTGCAGATAACGGGCAAATGCCTGCTCGAAACGGCTGACAAACGGGCCCAGCACAAAAGCGGTATTTTGGCAGACCGCCTCCAGCTCGCTTAAAATTTCCTTTTGCAGTTTCTGATACTGAATTTTCAAATCAACAAACGGCACCTGCATGCAGCACTCCGAAAATTTTGATAAATGTAAGACGGGGAACGGGAGGGGGAAAGGAAAAGATTAAAGAGACAGGGCAAAGGGGGACTAGGGTATAGGGGTATAGGAGTATAGGGGAATAGGGGAATCGTCTGACAGCAGCTTAATAGCCATTACCTTCAGGTAGCGGATTAAGAAAACCGTACAAACAGGGCTTCAGCCCCTGGAAGCAAAATAGATCAAAAAAAGAGAAATCTACTTTCCATTCCCAAACTGGGATGCCAGTCGAATTCCATAAGCAGACGCTTTTGTATTCAGGTTTGCATAGGCATCGATTCCAAACCGATTTCAGGTACGATACGGAGGAAGCTCTGTAAATTGATCAGCAATCCGGCAGTGGAAAAATTGGTTTGGCCATTTTCCTGCTCTTTTTGCTATTCAATATTGACAAAAGCCGGCCCCACAAACACAGCGCTCAACTGGCGTCTGGTTTGCGATCGAATTCCGTACGCTGCCGTTACCGCTGTAATTTGACTGCTCCCGATTGCCTGCCCGTTCCCATGTAAACCAATCTGGAAAAAAGGATCGAATCCAAAATTATAACTCAGCCCCACGCTGATGTCGTAATTATCCGGAACACCGGCACTGATAACAAACCACTGCTTGTATTTGCCGCTGAAATCGAATTCCCGCGGAAGCACTTCTGTACAAAAGATTAAGGTAAAAGTAAGAAGAGACGGCATCAGCTTCATTTCACATCTCCTTCCTTCAATAATCTTGGAACAGATTTGAAACAAATATCTGCAAAGATTGGGAGTATATGAATTTATTCAATATCAATATTTGAAAACCCGCCCGAGAGCACCGCGGTAAACCCGACCTGCACGGTAAAATCCGAGCCCTCGTTCAACCGGTTCAGATAGTGATCCGGTTCACGGAAATACTGCAGTTTGAGAAACGCCTGCGCCGCCGGATGGAAATGCCAGCGGAAAGTGGACAGCAGCGCCAGATTATGCTGCACCGGCCTGACCGGGAAGGCTTCCTTCTGCAGCAGGAAAACATCATCCAACCCGGCGGTGCCGTAGCGCCCGTAAATTACTTCCTGCTGCAGAAACAGCGGGAAGAATCCCCAGTAGCCCAGCTTCAATTTTATTTCTTCCAGCGCCACGCCGGGATAACCCAGCCCCAGCCCGCGGTAATGGTAATTCTCCCAGGTCCAGCGGGACTGATAGGTATGGTTCCAGATGCGCACATAACTGAGGTCCGTATTCAACCCGGGCAGCAGCAGATCCCCGCTGCGCAGGGAAAAGAAACCCGCCAGCCGGTCCGGATAGCGCCCGCGGTCGTCCACTCCGGGATCGTTGTTCACGATAATATCATCAATCATAAACTGCCCGTAAACGGAGATGCGCCGCACCGGTTTATACAACAGGTCCAGCGCCCATTTGCCGTTGTTTAACTGCCGGTCGTTGCGCTGCAGGCCGTAATAAAAAGTCATGGGATTCAGAAAAGCCAGTTCGAAATCGCGGTCAGGGCCGCCGTAAGTGGTCATCTCCGTCAAGCCAAGCTGCAGATTGTCCCGCAGATGGAGATCGAGGCGGTGGCCGGCCAGGAATTTACGGGCCAGCGGATGGTAAACCAGGGAATCGCTGCGGCTGCCCAACTGCTCAATGGCGGGGCCGTCTTCCAGCCGGGCGGCAATGACCGATAATTTCAAAAACGAATTTTCCCAGGAAAACAGCAGGTGGTCGTAACTGTAGGGGTAAGCGGACAGCAGCAGGCTGTAGGATTCCGGCGCACCCCAGTTGCGTTTCATGCGCCCCAGAAACAGCCCGAATCCTTTAAAATGAAGCTGCATATAGGCTTCATTCACCCTCCCGTACAACCAGTGGTTCGACTCGGACAGGTCGCCGGCATAATCGGGATCATATTTATATTGCTGATCCAGCGCGGTGCGGTTGGCAAGGGTAATATGAGGAAAGACCAGGTGCAGGCCGCCCTCCGCGCGGGAGCGGTTCATCAGGTGATCATTGCGATATTTCAACCGTCCGGTCAGCGTCAGTTGCCCGGAAACGGCTTTCTGCGGGAAAAGATGGTCCAGATATTCCTGGTAAAATTTTTCAACCGCACTTTCCCCGGAAAGCGAATCCGCTGTGGATTTTGCATACGGCTGGTTCAGCACAAAATGGGGCACTGCCCTTCCGGAATTGATCAAATAATCCCAATAATCGTACCAGCCATCCTGCAGATACAGGAATTTCAGGGTGGGCTGCGCCCCCTGTGCCGCTGCGAAACCGCCGAAAAACAGCAGAAATAAAATGATGCCGGTGGTCCTTCTTTTCATAAACAATAACCTTTAAATTAAAAGCTTTGCACCATGGATCCGGCCCCAGGGCATGAACAAAACCGACCATAACCCTGGGGTCATTCTGCGCCTTGCCTGCCCCTTTGGGTCGAAGAATAAAATATGCGTTATACCTAACTCACATTATTTTGAAAACCGCTGTATATCGCTTTCCCCGGCCGGGCGGAAGCGGATGGCCTGGCCGCCGCCGGGTGCCAGCCGCAGGGGCAGCACTGTGCTGCTGGTAACCAGTTGGCGGGTAATTTCCACCGGCAGCGGATTGGTTTTCCAGTCGGTGGTCAGGCTGTCCCGGTAAATTTCCGCCACGTAGGTTTTCCCTTCATCCAGAAACCCCAGCGGCGCTTCCAGCAGGCGGCCGTTTTCGTCGGTAATGCTGCCCAGAAACCAGTCCGGGCTGTTGCGGTCTTTGCGCACAATGGTCACATAATCGCCGATGCGTGCATGCAGCACCCGGGTATCTTCCCAGTCGGTGGGCACATCCACGATAAACTGAAACGGCTCCGGATTGGCTTCATAATTCTCCGGCAGGTCCGCCGCCATCTGCAGCGGGCTGTAAATGACTACATACAGGGCCAGTTGTTTGGCCAGTGTGGTATTCACCCGGTTGTCCGGCCGGTAATCGTCCAGCATAATGTCGAAAATGCCGGGGGTAAAATCCATGGGCCCACCCAGCAGGCGGGTGAAAGTAAGGATCACCGTGTGGTCCGGCGGATTGCCGCCGTCGCCGCTCCAGGCGTTGTATTCCTGCCCGCGGGCGCCTTCGCGGGTCATCATGTTGGGCCAGGTGCGCCGGATACCGGTGGCCTTTACGGGTTCGTGTACATCCAGCATAATCTGATGCTTGGCCGCTTCCTGCACCACATGGCGGTAGTGGCGTACCATAAACTGCCCGTGGTGCCATTCGCGGTGTTCCCTGCCCTGCGCATCCGTCCAGCGGATATTCCGCCCGTGCCCCACATAGCCGGTTTTCACCACACGGACTCCCAGGTTTTGATACAGATTGAAAGCATCTTCCATCTGGCGCTCGTAATTGGTAATGCCGGTGGCGGTTTCGTGATGCCCGATCAGGCGTACGCCTTTTTGCTTCGCATAACCGGCCAGTTCCTGCAAATTGAAATCCGGGTAGGATTTGGTAAAACTGAATTTATCGCCGTTGGCAATCCAGTTGCCGTCCCAGCCCTGATTCCAGCCTTCCACCAGCACCCCTTTGAATCCGTATTTTGCCGCAAAATCAATGTATTTTTTGGTGTTGGCGGTGGTGGCGCCGTGTTTTTCCCCCGACTCCCAGGAGGCCTTCCCGATATGCATTTCCCACCAGATGCCTACGTATTTCCCCGGTTCAATCCAGGAGACATCCTGCAGTTGATTGGGCTCATTCAGGTTCAGGATCAGGTAGCTGGTAATCAGCCCGCCGGGTGAATCGCTGATCTGGATGGTGCGCCAGGGCGATTTCATGGGCGTTTGGGTTTTCACTTTTACGCCGTCCCACCAGGGCACCAGATCCGCCGTGTAAGTATAGCGGCCGCTGCGCGCCAGGGTCATGCTGGCGAAATCGGTCAGTGCCGCTTCGTGGATGCTCAAATACAGGCCGTCCTTTGTTTCCAGAGTTACGGGCGTGTGCACGGTATCGGTTTGGCTGAGCGGGGTCTGCTGATACAGATATTCATAGCGGTTGCCCTGATAGGCGCCGATCCACCAGGCGGTGTGATCGCCGGTGAAGCGGAATTCAGTCAGTTCATCCATAATTTCGAAATCCTTCAAACCGGACTGTTCTGGGACTTCATAACGGAAGCCGATCCCGTCGTCGTACACCCGGAAGCGCAGGGTCAGGCGCTGTCCGCCATCGCCTTTCAGGTCCACCTGCAGTTCATTATAATGATTGCGGATTTCCCGCTTTTCGCCCCAGACCTGCTCCCAGGTTTCGTCCACACTGCGGATGCGGTGTGCCTCCGGCGACAGGCCCCAGGCAAAAGAAGGACTGTTTTTCAGGATCAGGCCCAGCCGGGATGGTTTGATCACCTCATTGCCGAATCGCTGCACCCGGTAAAAAGGGCGGTTATTTTTCATGAAAAACTGGAGCTGCAGGATATTACTGGGAGAAGCCACCTGCAGGGAATCCGCTGCGGCGGACTGGAGCAGAAATGCACAGAACAGAAACCCTAACGGAAAGCGCACGGAAATACCTCCGGATTATTTTCAGGGCGCAAAGTACAACCCGGCGGCGCGGATGCGCAACGGCTTTTGTGAAAGAGGGGTATCAGGCAGGCTGCCAATAGGCTGTGAACTCTTTTCTGCTGCATTATTTCGAAAAAGATTAAATATGGGTTGCATCATAAAATACTGCGAATCATCTTTTTATCAGTAAATAAATTTTGTTTTGTAAGGCAGGATAAAGAAGTCTGGAAAAAATACTATTTCAAATTCGCCATATATATGTCAAATATTCTACATTAAATTTTTATAATTTGGGGACCAAAAACGGATCGGCATGAAAAGCCTGAGCAGCAAAATCGGCCTGGGTTATGTGATCATCATCGGCATCAATGTGGCGATTGCGGTATTTGCAATTTATCACATCAACCGCCTCGGCAGCCCCATTAACCGCATCCTGGAAGAGAAGTATCAAAATGTAAATGCTGCCGAAGGTATGATCCAGTCGCTGCAGCAACAGAAGATTATTCAGGAAGCTCTGCTGAATGAACCTTTTGATTCAACACTGGCAATCAATTACACCACCTATAAAAATGAATTTTACAACTGGCATCAGCGGGCTATCGAAGGAATTGCACTTGCCAGCGAACCGGTCATATTGGACAGCCTGCTGTCAGTTTTTCGTATTTACCTGGAGAAGTCAGATACATTGCTGGCCCTGGCGCAGAAAGGAGTGGCGCCGTCCATACGGAGAAATTATGAAAATGAGGTAATTACACCAATACGCTCTCAGCTCATCAAGTTATCTTCAAAGCTTAGAAGGGTGAATGAAAATGCTATCGCAGAAGCGGACAGCAGAGCCAGGCAGTTTTCCAATCGGGCAACCCTGATCATTATATTCATTTCTTTACTTGCTATTCTGTTAAGCATTTTTGCAGGAATCCACTTTACCCGCAGTATCCTGAAACCGGTCAAAAAAACCACTGAGACGGTTCGCAGGATCAGCCAGGGGCAATTGAACCAGAAAATAGAGATCACTACAGATGATGAAATTGCAGAGTTGGGAAGAGAATTCAACAAAATGACGGAACGGCTGCAGGAATATGAGCGGCTGAATATCAACCAGATACTGAACGAAAAGAAAAAATCCGAGGCGATTGTTGCCGGTATTCCGGCATTGATTATTGTGACAGATGAAAACGGCAGCTTATCTTTATTAAATGACCGCGCCAGGAATATTCTGGATATTACCGAAAATGACTGGCAGGGTAAACCGGTTGAGGGAATTATCAAAAATCAGAAGTTAGCCCATTTAATTTCCGGTAAAGACAGTGCATCTGCAAATACAGATGATTTTCCGAGAAAGCTGGTCACCCTGCACAAAGGTGGCCGCGAGTTATTTTTTACGGTCAAACAAATTGAAATCAGGGACAGCGGTCACAACATTTCAGGAATTGTTTCGCTGCTGCAGGATGTCACCCGTTTTAAGAATCTGGATCGTCTGAAAACCGAATTTATGGCAACTATTTCCCATGAATTTAAAACACCGTTGACCTCTATAAATATGTCCGTGGATATCCTGCTGCAGGAAACCCGGGGAAAATTAAATGAGCTACAGCGGGAATTATTGCAGGATGCAAAATCCGATTGCCGGAGACTCCGGGAGCTTGTCCAGGATCTACTGGACCTTTCCAAACTGGAATCGGGCAAACAGCAGATGAGTTTTGAAAGTATAGATTTTTCAATTCTACTGGAAAAGGTGCTTCATTCACTCAGATTTACCATAGCGGAGAAAGATCTCAAGATAGAGAAGGCTTTTGAAAAGAAGATAAGTGAATTTCAGGCAGATCGTTTTTATATGGCACGGCTGCTGACCAATCTCCTGGAAAATGCCATCCAGCATACACCGGCATCAGGCATTATTATTGTACGCGCCGAGAATGATGAACGTTACCTGCATGTAACTGTTCACGACAGCGGTCCCGGAATACCGGAAGAAGCAATCGAAGTAATTTTTGATAAATTCGTGCAGGTCAGGGATTTTCAAAATGCGGAAAGGGGCAACATCGGGTTGGGACTGGCCATATCCAGAGAAATCATCAATGCGCATCATGGCCAAATCTGGGC
>JBAPTX010000411.1:0-12178 GCA_049282375.1 Calditrichia bacterium | reverse complement strand
AAGATCCGTTTTCGCATCGGCGCCTCCTGAAAGATTAAAAATCAACGAAAAAACAATTACCTGTGCCAGTTAAGTTAATGAATTTCAGTAAACAGCAGTTCCAGCCGGAGGGGGTATTCTTTAAATTTTTCGATAAACCAGAGTTCTTTACTTTGCCTTGCCGCCGGTTTAACCGGAAATTTATTTCAGTGCAATTTAGTGTTTGAATCCATTCAATTTTTATCTTATTATTTTATAAGTTCTTAGTCAACTTTGTTATTCTTCTTTGCTTTGCTTCAAAATTTTTTTAATCGGTCAAATACAGGTGAGAAATGGATAAAAAAGAGTTGGTGATTGGCGTCCCAAAAGAAATTTATGAAAAATGCCGCTGTGTTGCCATGGTGCCGGATTCAGTAAAAAATCTGGTGAATGCCGGACATCGGGTATTGGTACAAAAAGAGGCCGGGGTGAATGCATATTATCCCAATGATTATTACGAAAAAGCAGGCGCCACAATAATCGGCAGCGCGGCAGAATTGTATGGAGAGGCTGATGTAATCATCAAAATTCGCATGCCCCTTTTCAATCGTGAATTAAACAAGCACGAGCTCGACCTGTTAAAAAAACATGCCACCATCCTCAGCTTTCTGCAGCCAACCCTTGAGCCCAAAATAGTTGAAAAGCTGATCCGAAACGAGCTGACCGGTTTTTCCATGGAATTGATTCCGCGCATCTCCCGCGCCCAGAGCATGGATGCGCTCAGCAGCCTGAGCACTGTAATGGGATATCGGGCAGTGCTGGTCGCCGTCAATATGCTTGGTAAGTTTTTCCCGCTTTTAATGACTGCTGCCGGAACCATCCGTCCTGCCACTGTGCTGGTAATCGGCGCCGGGGTGGCCGGTTTGCAGGCAATTGCCACTTCCCGCCGTCTGGGAGCCAAAGTGGAAGCATTCGATACCCGCCCGGCGGTAAAAGAGCAGGTGGAAAGCCTCGGTGCCCGTTTTATTGAAATGGAATTGCCGGAGAATATGGAAACCCGCTACGGTTACGCAAAAGAAGCCTCCCGGGAATTTATAAAAAAAGAGATGGAAGCCATTGCCGCGCGACTCCCTAAAACAGATGTGGTTATCAGCACCGCGCTGGTTTATGGCCGAAAGGCTCCGGTTCTTATAAATGAAGAAATGGTGAAAATGATGCCCCCGGGTTCGGTCATTGTGGATCTGGCAGCCGAGCAGGGCGGGAATTGTGAATTGAGCAAGCCGGGCCGCACCGTGGAAAAATATGATGTATCCATCTACGGAGCGGTGGATGTACCTTCTCAACTTCCGCTGCATACCAGCCTGATGTATTCCAAAAATGTTGTGAATGCCTTTAATAACCTGTATGCCGGGGAAGATGACAGTATTGATCTGGAAGATGAGATCAATGCCAATGCCCTGGTCACTTATAAGGGGGAAATCATCAGTCCCATGGTGAAAGAATCCTTTAATAAAAAAGACCCTTCCGAAACAGAGAACTCCAGCGGGAAAGGAGCCGGAAAATGAACGGAGCCATAATTATATCAATATATATTTTTGTGCTGGCCATTTTTGCCGGTAATGAATTGATTAAGCAGGTACCGCCGCTGCTGCATACCCCCTTAATGTCCGGTGCCAATGCTATTTCCGGCATTACCCTGGTGGGGGCCATCCTGAGCGCGGGGGCCGGTTACGGCTTCCTCAGCTCCATTCTGGGATTTGCTGCCATAGTATTTGCCACCATCAATGTTGTGGGTGGTTTTCTGGTTACCGACCGCATGCTGGAAATGTTCAAGAAAGAGGATAAGAAAAAATGAATAGTCTGATTAATCTGATCTATCTTGTTTCTATCAGCTTTTTTATTCTCGGTTTAAAATATCTGGGTTCCCCCCGCACCGCTCGCCGCGGGAATCTGCTCAGCATGCTGGCCATGTTCATTGCTGTTGTGGTCACTTTATTCGATCAGCAGATTGTAGATTACAGCTATATTATTGCCGGCATTTTAGCAGGAAGTATTATTGGAATTTATGCAGCAAAAAAAATAAAAATGACTGAAATGCCTCAGATGGTGGCACTGTTTAATGCGTTCGGAGGGGGTGCTTCCGCCCTGGTTGTCCTGGCGCAGTTCAGCGGCGCGCCTGACCTGCTCTCCCTCAATGCGGCCATTACAACTACACTGAGTTTATTTATCGGTGTGCTGACCTTTTCCGGGAGTGTTATTGCATTCGCCAAACTGCAGGGGCTGGTCAAAAGTGCACCGATTGTTTTCCCGGCCCACCAGATAATCAATCTTATTCTGCACCTGGCGATTGTGGGATTGGCGGTCTGGTTTGTGATTAATCCGCTGCCGAACGGGATGCTGTTGCTGATGTTGATCCTGCTGTTATCGCTTATTGTGGGAATTACCCTGGTAATCCCCATTGGCGGGGCAGATATGCCGGTAGTCATCGCGCTGCTGAATTCCTATTCCGGTCTTGCTGCCGCCGCAACAGGTTTTGTAATCAATAATTATGTACTGATTGTGAGTGGCGCGCTGGTTGGGGCATCCGGCCTTATCCTGACAAATCTGATGTGTAAGGCAATGAACCGCTCACTGACAAATGTTTTGTTCGGTGCAGTTGGCCAGGAAAGCGAAAGTACGGCTACAGGTAAACGGCCGGTCACCCGGTATACCCCGATGGATGCAGTGATGATGATGGAAAATGCCCGTTCGGTAATTGTGGTGCCGGGCTATGGCCTGGCTGTTGCGCAAGCGCAATATGCCCTGCAGGATTTAGTGGAACTGCTGCGTCAAAACGGAACAGATGTGCTTTATGCCATACATCCGGTGGCAGGACGCATGCCCGGCCACATGAATGTTCTGCTGGCAGAAGCCAATGTGCCATACGATTTATTGAAGGATATGGAAGAGATTAATGATGAATTTCAGAATACGGATATGGTGCTGGTAGTGGGCGCCAACGATGTGGTCAATCCGGCGGCGCGGGAAAAAGGAAATCCGCTTTCCGGAATGCCCATTCTCGATGTGGATAAAGCGGAATCGCTGGTAATCATCAAGCGCAGCCTGAGTCCGGGATTCGCAGGAGTGGACAATGAACTGTTCTATGACCAGAAAACAATGATGGTTTTCGGAGATGCCAAAGAAATGCTTCTAAAAATGGTAGGAAATTTAAAAAAGTGAAAACTATGAGCGTTTTTATTCATATAAATACTGTAACCAAAATTCAGTCAATGAATCCAATATTTGGTTTGAATTTTATATAAAGTAATTATATTAGGCTTCGATAATATGGTTGGAGATTTATGCTTTTAAAGATAATGCAGCGTTCTATGTTAAATATTAAATCCATAAATTTATTGCGGGTGACCCGCTTCCTGATCATTTTCATGATTTTCCTGGCGTTTAACCGCACCTGGGTAGGCAGTAACAGCGCCCCGCCGGAAGTTCAGATAAATTATTTCATCCATAAAGTCATTGATTCCAAAAAAGCGGTTAAAGCGGACAGTTTTTTTACCCGCCGGCATGAAATGGGTTTATTTAACGGGGTGGCGCTGGTTGCCGAAGAAGGCCGCATTGTATATGAAAAGGCTTTTGGCGTTTCCGATTACCGCAGCCGCGATTCGCTTACAATTGATACACCGTTTCAACTGGCTTCAGTATCAAAACCACTGACTGCCTATGCAGTGTTGCTGCTTTATGACCGCGGCCTGCTTAGCCTCGATGATGATGTAAAAACATTTTTCCCTGATTTTCCCTACGATAATATCACCGTAAAACTGCTGCTGTCACACCGTTCCGGTCTGCCCAATTATATGTATTTTGCCGATAAATACTGGCCGGACCGTCATAAACCGATTTCCAACCAGGATGTTTTAAACCTGATGGTAAAATATCATCCCGGAATTTATTATCTGCCCGATCGCCGCTATAATTACTGCAACACCAATTATGCCCTGCTGGCCAATATTATCGAAAAAGTTTCGGGAATGCCTTTTGAAACCTTTATGCGCAAGGAAATCTTTGACCCCCTGGGCATGTACCATACCAGCATTTATAATAAGACCCGGCAAGCTGAATACCCGGAGGGCGCTTTGGGTTATAACCGGCGGGGACGGCTGGCAGAGAACAGCTATTTGAACGGGGTTGTGGGCGATAAGGGAATTTATTCCACAGTGCGGGATTTGCTGGCTTTTGATCAGGCTATCTACAATGGCCTGCTGGTTAGCCGGGAAACGCTGGAGAAAGCTTTTATTCCAGCCCATAAAGATTTAAGAATTTACGATAATTATGGATATGGCTGGCGCCTCAACGCGCAGGACGAAAAAAATAAAATTGTATATCACACCGGCTGGTGGAAAGGTTTTAAAACTTATTTCATCCGCAAAACCGGCGAGAAGAAAACCATCATTGTTCTGACCAATAACGCCCGGATAACATTCCTTCCCATCAAAACGCTGTCTGGATTAATTTAGTAGCGCAAAATTTCCAGTCAGGGGACGCCTTCTCAAAACATCGAAGGTTTATGCCGCTGGTGCTGAAGAGTGCCTGCAGAAGCAATTTAATTTTTCTGAATTTTGAATTCCGGTAAGAAACGGATTATCTGCCGTCCTGCTTTTCCCCTTCAATTAACTGCTCTTTTAAATAGGTAAAAGCTTCCTGCGGGGAATTGGAAATATGAAACAGCTCCAGATCCTTTGCGCTGATTACATAATGATCGACCATCGCCTGAAAATTCAGCACCTTTGACCAGTATTCTTCCCCATACAATAAAATGCTCATTTTTTTCTGAATTTTGCCGGTTTGGCGGAGTGTCAACAACTCGAACAATTCATCCAGTGTTCCGAATCCGCCGGGAAAAATGACCAGCGCTTTGGCCGGATAAACAAACCAGAATTTCCGCATAAAGAAATAATGGAATTCGAAATTAAGCTCGGGGGTGATGTAGGGGTTCCCCTCCTGCTCCATCGGGATGGATATATTCAATCCGAGGGATTTTGCGCCGGGCACATCGGCGGCGCCGCGGTTGGCCGCTTCCATGATTCCCGGACCGCCGCCGGAACAGATCAGAAAACGGTGATGGCTGTTTTTAAGGCTGCAGGCCCATTGGGTGAGCAGACGCGCCAGCTCGCGGGCTTCATCATAATAACGGGACATTTTATGGCGCATTTTTGCAAACTCGAGCGCATGCCTGTTTTCATCGGTCGACTTCTCATTATAAAGATTTTCGGCATCTTTCAGTTCTTTTTCTGCCTGGGCGCCTTCCACCAGCCGCGCCGAACCGTAAAATACCACCGTATCTTTAACCGAGAGACGCTTCAAGCGGCTGGCCGGCTCCAGATATTCCGACAGGATACGGATGGTGCGGGCATCGGGACTGTTTAAAAAACGGGCATCTTTATATGCTTTTTCAGCTTTCCTGCTCATAAACTCCACTTAGCTTTTCAGTGATCTTTTCAGTGAATTCCGCCACATGGCGGGGATCGCTGCTTGTAATAATATTATCGGATACCACCACATGTTCATGAATGTATTCGACGCCATTCTCCATAAAAATAACATTGGCCTTATAATCAGGGTAAACTGTTGCCTTTTTCCCTTTCAGAATACCCGCACTGGCCAGGGCTGCCGCTGCAACACTGGCGCCTGCTATAATTTTTCCCGCCTGACTTGCTTTCTGTAGAAGAGTATGCAGCGCTTTATCATGCCAGAGAAACATATAGGCGCCATATCCGCCCACCACCACAACCGCGTCAAAATCCTCCACCGGGGCATCGGCAATGGCAAGATCCGGGACAACAAAGCCTTCCAGCCGCCCGAGCGCCCGGTCCAGGGAATTGCTGGCCACGGAAACCAGAGCACCTGCTTCAGACAGTTGATTTGACAGGTAATCAAACTCACGGAAATTATAATTCCGCTGCCCCACAACAACCAGAATTTTTTTACCGGCTAAAGATCCCATAATTTCTCCTGCTGTAATTTTTTTTATTTATTTTAATTTTTCAAATATTTCCGGGTTGACCGGAAAAGGCGGTTTTTCCCCCTCCAGAACCGCTCTGAGATTTATTGCGGCGAGCCGCGCCATTTCATGCCGGGTATGGGTTGTCGCACTTCCGATATGGGGGGTCAATACAACATTTTCCAATTCGGCCAGTCCGGGTGCCAACTCCGGTTCATCCTCAAATACATCCAGACCGGCGCCGGCAATGCCTTCTTCCCGCAGGGCTTTCACCAAAGCCTGTTCATCCACAATGGGGCCACGTGCTGTATTGATAAGATAGGCGGTGCTTTTCATGCGGTTTAAAGCATCTGCATTTATCAAATGCCGGGTTTCCTCGGTCAGCGGCAGATGGATGGATACAAAATCGGCAGCGGCAAGTAATTCATCCAGGCTTTTTCGGCGGGCACCCAGCTTATTTTCCATAAAGGAATTTTGTCCCCGGTCAAAATAGAGAACCTGCATATCCCACCCCCGGCTGCGTTCCGCTACCGCCTGTCCGATGCGCCCTGCCCCCAGAATTCCCAGTGTTCTGCCTTTCAAATCGCTGCCCAGCAGATAATCCGGCTCCCACTCCAGTATACGGCCCGGGCGGGTCTGGCGGTCTCCCTCCACCACCCGCCGGGCTACCGCCAGCAGCAGCGCCCAGCTTAAATCCGCAGTTGCATCTGTTAATACATCCGGGGTATTTGTTACCACCACTCCAAATTCTGTGGCTGCCGCCACATCAATATTGTTGTAGCCAACTGCAAAATTACTGACCACCTTCAGACGGGGTGCATGCTCAAACAATTCCCGGTCAATCTGTTCGGATAGCAGACTGAGCAAACCGTCCACAGTAGCTATTTTCTCCAGTAACAAGGTGCGGGGAATCGGCCCTTTTTTATCATACACCTCCACCTGAAATTCCTTTCGCAGAATTTCCAGTTGCGATTCGGGGATGCGACGGGTAACCAGGACCTTTTTTGAATTTGTACTTTGCATAATTCCTGCTTAAAAAATGAGCTTTATTATAAAACCCCACCCCACTAAAATCAAACGCTTTGTATTTAGCTGAAGCCGCGGATGAAACTTAACTTGGGATATTTAATCAACTGTTACAAAAGCGATTCCATCTGGTCAAGCAGTTCCGAAAAAAGGCGGGCAGTGGCGGCAATGGGCTCCGGCGAAGTCATATCTACACCCGCCTCCTTCAGCAAATTGACGGAATAATCTGATTTTCCGCGGCTGAGAAAATGAAGGTAAGCATCCCGTGCGGAAGTTTCTCCGGCAAGAATCCGGCGCGACAGAGCAGTTGCGGCAGAAAATCCGGTTACATATTGGTAAACATAAAAATTATAATAGAAATGAGGAATCCGCGACCAGTTTACCCGGTATAAATCATCCATTTCAAAATCCGGCCCGTAAAAACGCAAATACAGAGTTTCCGTTAACCGGCTGAGATAGTCAGCCGTTAAGGGTTCTCCCGCCTCTGCCGTCTCATGAATAATCTTCTCATATTCTGCAAAAAGCGTCTGCATGTAAACCGTGCCCCGGATCTGATCTATATACTGGTTAAGCAGATATAACTTACGTTGCCGGTTGTTTTCCTGTTGTTTCAAAAGGTGATCCATCAATAAGGCTTCATTCAGGGTAGAAGCCACTTCCGCCACAAAAATGGTGTAATTGCTGTAGATAAAAGGCTGGGTTTGCAGCGTGTAAAAAGAATGCATGGCATGCCCCATTTCATGGGCAAGGGTGAAAAGATCGTCCAGCAGATTTTGATAATTCAACAGCACAAAAGGATGGGGGGCGCCGTAAACAGAGCTGGAATAAGCGCCGGAACGCTTTCCCCGGTTTTCATATACATCAATCCACCCGTCCGAAAAGCTTTTTTGTATATCTGAAACATACTGCCGGCCCAGTGGTTTTAAAGCGTCTGATAAGATTTTCTGCGCCTGCGGGTAAGGAATTTTCCAGTTCAGTTCGCTGAGCAGGGGCACATAAAGGTCCCAGGGATAAAGTTTTTCCAGGTTCAGCATTTTTTTACGCAGTGAATTGTAGCGATGAAGAGGCTGCAGATTCTCGTTAACCGTTTTGATAACATTATCATATACCCCTTCCGGGATGTTATAGTTGTCCAATGCCGCCTGCAGCGCGTTGGGATAGTGGCGGGAACGGGCATAAAAAATATTCCGTTTTACCGCACCCGATAAAGTGGCCGCCAGAGTATTGCGCCACTCCTGATAACGGCTGTAGAGACTCCGGTATGCATCTTCACGCACCTGCCGTTGGGGAGAGCGCAGAAAAACCGAAAAATTCCCTTTGGTCACTTCAACCAATTCTCCCTTTTCATTGCGGATGTTCCCAAAACGGATATCGGCATTGTTGAACATGGAAAATACCTGATAAGGGGTGCGGCTCACTTCTCCGGAAAGCGCCAGCAACTGTTCTCCTGCCTCATCCAGAACATGGGCCTTACTGCGCAGCAGATCTTCAATAAAATGGCGGTAAACCGTCAGTTCTTCTTTTTCCTCCAGATACTGCCGGATTTTTAATTCAGGAATCCGGAGT
The DNA here is from genome assembly GCA_049282375.1 of Calditrichia bacterium. GTDB lineage: Bacteria > Calditrichota > Calditrichia > RBG-13-44-9 > RBG-13-44-9 > JBAPTX01. Next base: position 3,633 of record JBAPTX010000411.1, on the reverse strand, counting down.
AATTCCGGCTCAAAAAAGGCCAACTCCTTTTCCGCCTGCACAGCCAGAGCGGAAACTTTTTCCATGTAACCCTGATAACGGTCAACTCCCGCATCTTCATCTGCTTTTAAATGGGCATAAAAAAAGAGCTTATCCAGCAGAATCCCGACCCGGTTGCGATATTCCAGCCATTCCCACAGCCGGTCAGCAGAATTATCCAAAGTGCCCGCAAAGCGGCCAATACCAGGCAATAATTCACCTGCACTTTCAAAAGCTTTTTTCCATTCATCATCTGATGCAAAAATATGATGAGTGTGCCAGCGGTAAAGCGGATCACTTTCCGGGCGGGACTGAAGCTTACCGGAATTTTCTTCTTTTTTATCCCGGACTGAATCGGTCATTCATTTTCCTCCAAAAATTTAAATCAGGTGAGCCGCTCAATAATGAACCCCGAATGGCGGATAATTCTGTCTGCAGAAAATTCTATGTTCCTGCTGACAGGGAAATTGTTTAAGCAGGAAACAAAATAGTTCAATCGCATTTGAAAAGCTTTAAAAGTAATGGAACATTTTCCTGCACACAAATTAAAAGATTTTTTAGAATTGAATTTTAATGGATTATTTATTATTTTTTAACGTTTTGTAGCAGCAAAATAATTCACGGAATGTGAACTGACCCGGAGTAAATCATATGTCCTATCACAAATGTGCAGAAGAAGGTTGTCCTTTTAAACCCATTTCCTTCACCCATTACTGCTGGCAGCATATCCCTGATAAAAAAAACTATGTAAAAAAATTACGTCAAAACATCGAAAGCTCGGTTGCACCGGTAACATTGGATAAAATTGTTCTGGATAATCATGATCTTTCAGGGCTTGACCTACGCAGTGCCTCCATAGTGGGGGCCATGCTGCTGAACGTCGATTTCAGCAATTCCAATATGACCAATATCAATCTGAAACGCAGTTTTATTCATAAATCCAAATTCCAGAATACGAAGCTGATTCAGGCCACCCTCAGCGGCACCATCGTGCTGGAATCGGAATTTAAAGATGTGGATATGTCTCTGGTGGAAGGCAACCTGCTGAAAACCCAGAACTGCAAATTTAACAATCTTTATGTAAAATCGGCTGACCTGAAAAATACTTTCTGGAAGGATGACATCTTTGAAGCCGTTCATATTGCCGACAGTAATTTTATGATGAGTTTCTTTGACGCGATAAAAGTGCAGAACAGTAAACTGGACAATGCCCTATTCTCCGGCAGCCAGTTTTATAAATGCCAGTTTTCCCGCAACGAATTGATTGAAGTAAATTATATCGGATGTCTGATAGAGAACAATCAGTACAAAGATTCCCCCCTGCAGAATTGCCGGTTTGCCACTGCCATTCTTCATAACACCACCTATCAGAACTGCGTGATCAGCAAACCGATTATGAGGGAAACCCAGATTGTCAGCACCCGCTTTATAAAATGCGAAATCACCAATCCGGTGCTGCAGCGCGCCATCATTATTCAGTCCAATCTGAATCCCCAAAAGCTTTCCAATGCAAATACCGAAGGCATCGTGGTAATGTAAGCGAATGCGTTCATTAAAAAAGGTTTGCTCAAATTAACCCCGCTCCCATTATTACGGCGGGGTTTTTATTTGAAGCACACCGCAAAACAGCTTCGGGTTCCAATTTGTCTCTTTTACAATAACAGCCCGTCTGGTCAGGGAGCGAACGGCAGTAGAGAGAAAACCGGAGAAGTGAATTTTCAGGTAATGGCCGCTGTTACGCCTTGGGCATTCTCATTTTCATTTTTACTTTTTTCCCGGCGGGCAACGTGATATAATATAAAATAGTTGTCTTTAGAGAAGCTAATTTTAAACCGCACAAACAGGTGTGTCTTTTGCAAAAAAAATCAGGTTATAAAATAATTGTCGCCGGCGCCACCGGTCTGGTCGGCAGAAAAATGGTGCAGGTTCTGGAAGAACGACAATTTCCGGTTCGTGAGTTGGCGTTATTTGCCTCGGAGCGCTCTGCCGGTGCCCGTATCAACTTCCGGGGCAATGATGTTGCGGTGAAACCGCTGGGAAAAGATTCTTTCCACGGGGCAGATATTGCGCTTTTTTCGGCAGGCGCAACGGTCAGCAGAGAATTTGCGCCCATTGCTGCACAACAGGATGTGGTCGTAATTGATAACAGTTCGGCCTGGCGGATGGAACCGGAAATCCCGCTGGTTGTGCCGGAGGTAAATCCGCAAATGCTGCACAATCATAAACATATTATCGCAAATCCCAATTGCTCAACCATTCAACTGGTAGTCGCCCTGCAGCCTTTGCAGCAGCATTTTGGTATAAGACGGGTAGTGGTATCCACTTATCAGTCTGTAAGCGGCAGCGGTAAAAGGGCCATGCAGCAACTGGAGGATGAAATTCAGCACGGGCAGTCCGATAATCCCTATTATCCGCATCCTATTGCCTTTAACTGTCTGCCCCAGATCGATGAATTTCTACCGGACGGATATACCCGCGAAGAAATGAAAATGATCAATGAAACCCGCAAAATTTTATCCCTTCCGGAATTGGCCATCACGGCAACAACGGTGCGGGTGCCGGTTCATGTTGGCCATTCGGAATCGGTGAATGTTGAGCTGGAAAAAGAATTCAGCCTTGAGGAAGTTTGTCGCCTTTTTAGTGAAAGCCCCGGCCTTATTCTGGAAGATGAACCTGCTGATCATCGTTATCCCATGCCCCTGCTTGCCATGGACCGGGATGAGGTTTTTATCGGCCGTTTAAGGCGGGATTTAAGTAGAGAAAACGGTTTAAATTTCTGGATTGTAGCCGATAATTTGCGCAAAGGGGCTGCCACCAATGCGGTTCAAATTGCTGAATTACTGATCAAATAAAGCACCGGTTTTTTAACCTGTTTACAGCCATAATGAAAACACCCGGATCACATTAATGGGTTCGTTCAAAGAAAAAGCAAATTCACGCAGTGAAGATCTGCTTCCCGGTGCGGAACCCCTGTTAATTCACGGAAGCCAAACCGGATTGCTTTTTCTGCAAGGATTCACCGCTTCTCCTTTTGAAGGTAAGGCCCTTTTACAATTTTTGCATCAGAAATTGGGAATTACCGTTTCGGCGCCTTTACTGCCGGGGCACGGCACCCGCCCGGAAGATATGCTGGCAGTCGGGTGGCGGGAATGGCTCGATTTTACCATCAGCGAATATTCAAAATTGAAAGAAATATGTCAGCAGGTTTTTATTTGCGGGCAAAGTATGGGGGGAACCCTGACGCTCCGCCTGGCGGCGGAATACCCGGTCAGCGGAATTATTACCCTGGCGGGTGCTGTTTTTCTGAAGGATTGGCGTTTATTTTTTCTGCCCCTGGCCCGGCATCTGCTCACCTGGCAGTAAAAATCCAAAGGACCGGATGTAAGGAATAAGGCAATAAAACCGCAAATCCCCAATTACCCCCGATACCCGATCCACAGTGTGGATGAATTCCTGAAGTTGCTGGATGATACCCGTCCGCGGCTGCCGTCCATCACGGCGCCGGGCCTCTTTATTCATTCTAAAAACGACCGCACCATACATTTTGATAATCTGGATTATATATACCGGCATGTCGGATCAAAGGAAAAGGAAAAACTGGTTTTAACCCATTCT
>JBAPTX010000410.1:0-13748 GCA_049282375.1 Calditrichia bacterium | reverse complement strand
GGTTTGTATATTTTACAATCCCATGCTCCTTTAGCTCCGAAATCCTTATTGGACAGCAAATATGAGCTCATTTTTACATTTACAACCCTCTTTTTCTTTTTCCCTTTTAGCTGATTGTCCATCGAATATCATCATAAGGAAAAATTATAAAGGGACCCGGGCAGAAACCTTTAATAATGAGTTCTAAGAATTATAAACATTTTTTCACAAAATTATTGTTTATCACAGTAAGACTTGTTAAATAAGCATCCGAATTATAGAGGTTTTGTTTGGACTTTATATAGAAGAGGCAATTATGAATTTAGGGATGATTTTAATCTGGCTGGCATTTTTTGCCACGCTTTTTTCCGGTGGTAAATATTGGTTGGAAAGCCGCAAATATAAACCGGTAAATAAAGAAAGAAAGTTACAACCCGATTTCAGTTTGGCCCGGTATGGTTTTTATATCATGAGCGCTCTGGTGGCAATCGCCACATTTTACCTGGGTTACCTTTTTTTAACCCATCAGTTTCAATATGAATACGTGTACCGTTATTCTTCGCGCCAACTGCCTCTCGGGCTATTAATATCCGCCTTATGGGCAGGCCAGGAAGGGTCCTTTCTGCTCTGGGCATTGTTTATTGCTGTACTGGGTATGGCTTACCAGAAAACCAGTCGTGAGCATGAGTCCTACGGTATGGTTTTCGTGAATCTTGTACAGGCATTTTTCCTGGCCATACTGCTGAAAGCCAGTCCGTTTGCAGCACACAATCATATGCCCCCCGACGGCAGCGGCCTGAACCCCCTTTTACAGAATTTCTGGATGATCATTCACCCGCCCATCCTTTTTCTCGGATATGCCGCCGCCACCTTCCCGATGGCGCTGGCTGTTTCGGCGCTGGTTCAGAAAAAGTACAGTAGCTGGAATCGTCTGGGACTGCCATGGACGCTGCTCACTTCCGTTACTTTGGGTGCCGGAATAATTATCGGGGCATTCTGGGCCTATGAAGTACTGGGATGGGGTGGTTACTGGGGATGGGACCCGGTGGAAAATTCTTCGCTGATTCCCTGGATTACCTCCATAATTCTGCTGCACGGATTACTGGTGGAACGAAAAAAAGGACAGCTTCTCCGCACCAACTATTTTTTTGCAATTATCACATTTGTTTTAGTAGTGTATGCCACTTTTCTGACCCGCAGTGGAATTCTGGCGGATTTTTCCGTTCATTCGTTTCAGGACCTGGGGATTAATCTCTATCTACTGCTTTTCCTTTTTTCCAGCCTGGGAATCGGCTTGATTTTGTTTTTACGCCACTGGAAAGAAATACCGCAAAATCCGGTAAGTTTTGCCCGTCCTACCCGCGAAAATGCACTCTTACTCAGCCTTTACGTTTTACTGGGGCTCGGACTAATTACCTGGATCGGGACTTCCCTGCCCATTATCAGCGGTTTTTTTGGAAAGGCTTCGCAGGTGGATGCTTCCTTTTATAACCGGGTCAACCTGCCGCTGGGTATCGGGATCGGGCTTCTTCTGGGGATAACTCCCTTTCTGAAGTGGAATCAGAACCTTTCCACGGTTTGGAACAAAGTTGCCATCTCCCTGGGATTGGCAATACTCTCAGCAATTCCTGCCGCAATTGCGGGACTGCAGAATCCGCTGATGCTGCTCTTCTGCATTTCAGGATCATTTGCGATATTGAGCAACTTGTTCGTTTTCTTTCAGCAGTTTAAGGCAGGATGGGCGCATATCGGTGCCCCATTAGCACATATGGGCATTGGAATTATGCTGGTCAGTATTGTTATTTCGGGCCAATTAAGCAGGAAAGAAATTGTAGTGCTGTCCGGCGCACAAAGCGAACAGGCGCTGGAAAGGGAACTCACCTATAAAGGTGCGAAAGCGCAGGCCAATGGGAAAGATATTGTCCAGATTGAAGTGCAGAAGGAGCAGGACCGGTATCTGGCAGAACCCCGCCTTTATTACAGCAAGTATAACCGCGGCTACATGCACGAACCGGATGTGAAGCGCGGCATTTTGCAGGACATCTATATTGCCCCTCTGGAACGGCGTTTTTCTTCCCAGGAAAACAGCGGTCATAATCATACAGTACAATTACGCAAAGGGGAAACTCAAGACCTGGACGGATATCAGGTTCACTTTGCGGATTTTAAAATGATGAATCATAGCGGTGAGGGCGGTGGATTTAAAGTGGGAGCCGAGCTGCATGTTTTGCATAAAAACAATTCCTACGCAATTACTCCCTCCATTATTTACCAGCAGGGACAGCAGACACCTGAACCGGCTGTTTTGCCGGCTGCGAATCAGGGGCAGCAAGTCACTTTCAGCCTTGCCGGGATAGATGCGGATCAGAAAATAATCAATTTACAGATTTCTCATGCAGGAGATCAACCTGAAGCAGCTCAGCAGTCAATCGAACGTCTTGCAGTTGAATTAAGCCTGAAACCTTTCATGAATATCTTATGGTTCGGTTCCGTACTTGTGATTTTAGGCAGTATTATCGCGCTGCGCCTGCGAACCGCGGCATAAACAGAGGCTGTGAAAATACAGCTCCGGGCTGAAAACCGGCTTTCAAATTTTACAAAAATTATACAACCCCTTTACTGAAATGGTAAAGGGGTTTCTTTTTAATAAAGAGCTGTTTTCAATTCGTCCCGGCAGAATTGGGAACTTTCATTTTTCCGGCAGGGTTTGATTTTCACATTAAACTCTTACAGGATATTTTATGCAAACCAAACATCTTTTTCAAACAATCGGCAATACACCGCTTATTCAATTAAATAAAATCGGAAATGGAACGGGGGTTCAGTTACTGGCAAAACTGGAGTTTATGAATCCGGCAGGTAGCGTAAAGGACCGCATGGCCTTATTTATTATAGAAGATGCAGAAAATCGGGGTCTGCTGAAAGCGGGCGGCACAATCGTGGAAAATTCCTCCGGAAATACCGGCGCGGCGATTGCCATGATCGCTGCAGTAAAAGGATACCGTTGTATTATTACTATGCCCGATAAAATGAGTGATGAAAAGATAAATCTGATGAAGGCGTTCGGTGCGGAAGTGGTGGTTACGCCGACCGATGTGCCGGCGGATTCCCCGGAAAGTTACTACAGTGTTGCCCGCAGGATAGCCTCGGAAATTCCCGGTGCGTTTTATCCCGATCAATATAACAGCCCTTTAAATATTGAAGCCCATTACCGTACTACCGGACCCGAAATTTGGGATCAGACCGATGGATCAATAGATGTATTTGTAGCCGGAATCGGTACCGGCGGCACCCTGAGCGGCGCCGGCCGTTTTCTGAAGGAAAAAAATCCTGATATTAAAATCGTGGCTGTGGATCCTGAAGGTTCGGTGTTTTATGATTATTTCCGTACCGGTTCTCTGCCGGAAACCCATACCTATAAAGTTGAAGGGATTGGTGAAGATTATCTGGTAAAAGCTGTAGACTTTGATTTGATTGACGATATGATTCAGGTAAATGATTACAACTCATTTCATACAGCCCGTCGGCTGGCGAAAGAGGAAGGCCTTTTTGCCGGCGGTTCCAGCGGCAGTGCGGTCTGGGCTGCCCTGCAGCTGGCGCCTCAATATTCTGAAGGTACCCGGATTGTCACCATTTTACCGGATTCCGGTTCACGGTATCTCAGTAAAATTTTTAATGATGAGTGGATGAGAGGTTATGGTTTTTTAAAAGAAGAATTTGAAGAATAACGGGAAAGAATTGTAGGGGGGGTAAATTAATGAAATTTGAAACAAAAATAATACATGTGGGAGAAGTTCCCAATCTGAAGGAAGGGGGCAGCGGCGATGTGGCCGTGCCGATTCATCTGGCCAGTACCTTTGCCCGCCGGAAAGTAACCGTGCCCACCGGCGGATATGAGTATTCCCGCTCCGACAACCCCACCCGGCATGCCCTGGAGGAGCGTCTGGCATCTCTGGAAAACTGCCGCTATGGTTTGGCTTTTGCCTCGGGACTTGCTGCGGAGACCACTGTTTTGTTAAGCCTGCTGAAATCAGGGGATCATATGATCGCCTTTGATGATCTTTACGGGGGATCCCGCCGGCTGTTCAAAACGGTTTTTTCCGAAAATTTTCAAATTGATATCAGTTTTGTGGATGCACGGGAAACCGATAAAGTGGCTTCAGCTATCCGGCCAAACACCCGCTTAATATGGCTGGAAACACCCACGAATCCGCTGCTGAAATTATGCGATATCCGGCAGATTACACAGATTGCCCGCGAAAAGAACATCCCGGTTGCAGTGGACAATACATTTATGAGTTCATTTTTCCAGCAGCCGGTTTTGCTGGGGGCCGACCTGGTAATGCACAGCACCACCAAATTTATTAACGGACACAGCGATTCTGTTGGCGGCGCCCTGATGACCGACCGGTCAGATATTTATGAAAAATTGAAGTACACTCAAAATGCCGCCGGCGCTATTCTATCCCCCTTTGACAGTTATATGGTTTTACGGGGCTGCAAAACACTGGCTGTCAGGATGAGCCGGCATCAGGAAAATGCCCTGGCGGTCGCCGAAATGCTGGAGGCAAATGCAAATGTTAAGCGGGTCGTATATCCCGGATTAAAAAGCCACCCCCAATATGAATTAGCAAAAAGTCAGATGAGCGGGTTTGGAGGTATGGTTTCTTTTGAACTGAAGGGCAGTTTAACTGATGCTAAAACGTTTGTGGAGTCGCTGCGCTATTTTGCCCTGGCGGAAAGCCTGGGCGGTGTGGAATCGCTGGTGGAACTTCCCGCACTGATGACCCACGCCTCGGTTCCGGCAGCGGCGCGCAGCGAAATCGGATTAGCAGACACTTTGATCCGCCTTTCTGTGGGAATTGAAAACAAGGACGATTTACTGGATGACCTGAGTAATGCTTTCAATAATATTAATCGTTAAACTCGGCTCACTGCTTTAAGGGAAGCAGCACAGCGAATTCACAGTTCTGTTCACTGGTAAAGGTTATTTTCAGACGCCCGCCCTTTTCCCGCAGCTTTTTCTTCAGAAGCTCCATATCCATAGAATAATTCGCCACCATTTCATTTTCATCATTAAACTGAATATTGGGCATAAACAGCAGTTGGGTTACCTGCATGCCTTCATACCGCTCATTCTTCTGTCTGGGTTCTGCGCCGGTTTCAATAATCCGCTTTAACAAACGTTCAATGCGTTCAATACGGCCGTCATGCCGAAGCACCAGCCCCAATTTATTTTCTGCAATAAATGAGGAGATTTTCAGTTTTGCGATATTGGGTTTTCCGGAAGACTGACGCTCTTCCGAATCTTCCACAGCATAAAGGATGGTATTCCGGATCAGCAGAAACAGGACATCGCGCACCAGATGGCGGCTGGAATACGGAATTGACAGCGCGTCGAAATCGGAATAATCAAATTCTACATGTTTGCCCAGTTGTTCACTTAAGCTGCGGATCAGATTGCGTAACGAGTTTACCAGCAGTTCACTCTCGTAACTGCGTTTTGCGCGGAAATGATTATGGAAATGGCTGATGCGTTTGAAAATACTGATCACTTCATTCAGTGTTTTCCGCAACTCACCCAATTGAATAACCACCGGAACAAAATCCGATCCGGTTAATTCCGCACGGCTTTTAATACCGGTTACTGTATCCAGAAAACGCCCGGAAAGCTCGCTGAAAAACCGCAAATCCAGCAGGCTGGCATTTCCTTTAATAATGTACAGGGACCGATAAATATTCTCTAGTATTTCGAAAGGTTTTTCAGCCCCGCGGGCGGTTTTAAGCGATTTTTCAATATTGGTAATCTCCTTCTCCACACCCGAGAAAAAATCATTCAGCAGTGATGGCTCAACATGAAGCAGATTGACCAGCCATTCCATTTGCTTGTGGGTGCGTTCCTCTGTCTGCTTAAGTTTGCGGGTTAGATTCGCTTCCATGGAATTGTTTTGTACGGTGACAATAATTCCGCAGATCTCCTGCTTCTCCATTAACCGCCGGAAGCGAAAAGAGAGATAACGCGAGTTACTGAGAATCCCCTGCTCATCTTCATAAAACAACTCGATTCTGGAGAGCGGATTAAGATCATTTACGGTTTCTTCATCCAGGTCTTCCCGGAACAATATTTCCAGAAATTCAGTGGTATGCCGGATGACTTCTTCCGGCACCCGTTTGTCCAGCAGCGATAAAAAACTCTTCCCCGCCAAACTGCCGGTGCCCAGTAATACGGCGGAAGCATCAGAATAAAGGGGCTCTACTTCAAAACGGCGGTTCAGGAATAAAATCCCCTCCTGCACATGCTTCAGAATATTCTTTAAAACCGGACGGAGTTTTAAATTACAGTTATTGTAATTCATGCCTTTTTCCGGCAAACCCTCTGCAGGATCCGGCATCTCATTATTTTTCATGTTCATTCGATAAAATTCCTTGTTCTATTCCAGGCAGACCACCAGGTAAGACTGAAAATCCTGCCAGGTGATGGGAATAACAAAGGAGGGGATTTCTTCCGGCAGCCGGATGTTTTTGGCGCGGCCCTCCACCACTACCGGCACCGAGATCATAAAACTGCTGCCGTATGCTTCCCGCACATTGCCGGAAATGGTATTGGCAAGCTCTCCCGCCAGATCTTTCACCGTTTCCGCCGGCGCCTTCTCAATGCCCAGAATTATGTGTGCCAGGGATTCCAGCATTACATGGCTGGTGGTAAAATAAATCACCCCTTTTCGTTTACCCGAAATTCCGATAATCCCGGAATATTCCAGCATCACCGCCTCGCGTCCTTTTAAATAGGGGATGCCGGTAATGGCCTTCTCGCCGGTGATCTCTTCGAAATAGTTCATGGTGCTATCAATAAAAAAATGCAAATCGGTTTCGTTCATTACATCAGCTCCTGCTTATATAGCCCAACTTTTTTCATCATCCGTTCAAAAGCCGCTTTCAACTTGTCTGAAGTAAAAGGTTTTACCACAAGGCTGCGGGCTCCCAATTGTATGGCCTTTATTCCAGTGGATTTATCCTTTAAAGCGGTAACCACCATTATTTTTGCACCTGGATCTATCTTCATCATTTCTTCCAACACTGTTAAACCATCCATTTCGGGCATGGTGATATCCAGGGTTACCACATCCGGTTTCAATTCCCGGAACCGGTTTAAAGCCGTGCGCCCGTCCCCGGCAACACCCACAACTTCCACGCCAAATTCCTTCAGATTTTTCTCGATTGACTGTCGGATTATCATGGAATCATCCACAATCAATACTCTGGTTTTTTCAGCCATTTTTTCCTCTGTCTGTTTTTTTAAATTCATTCTAATTCTGATCCGGTTTTACTTTAAATATCATCCTCCCGGAAACCTGCGCGGATAAAAGGATTCATTGTTAATTCAGCGGCGCCGAAACCGGCTGCAGGTTCTTTTCCGGGTGACCAGCCAGTGAATGAAGGGGCAGCCGTACCAGGAATTCACAAAATTGTCCGGGAGAAAACTGCATATCGATGCTGCCGCCGGCCTTTTGAAGCCTGAGTTTTACCGCATCCATCCCTATCCCCCTGCCGGCCCGATTATCCGCCTGCTCCGCCGTGCTTATTCCTGTTTCAAAAATAAGCCCGGCAACTTCACGGCTGGACCACCCGTTAACTTCCTCCGGCTTCCAGCGGCCGCTGCTGCGGGCGATCTCCCGCAGTTTTTCAACTTGAATTCCCCGACCATCGTCCCGCAAACCGATTACCAGATCACCGGCATTTATTTCCGACCAGAGGGAAAGGGTGCCATATGCGGGCTTTCCGGCCAGTTCCCTTTCTGCTGCGGCTTCGATTCCGTGAGAAAGAGAATTGCGGGCAAGCTGAATCAGCACATCTTTTAACAACAGCCGATGCCGGTACGGAATGGCGGCGTAATCAAAATTCTGCGCATCCAACCGCACCGATTTACCCAGGCTTCCTGCCAGCCGCTCAAGCAGCCGCTGCAGAGAACGGATTAGCAGATCCTCCTGTCCTTTTTGCTGTGACTGGTATTGTTCATGAAAATGCTGCATTTTCCTGATCAGTTTTTGAACATCGAAAATTGTTTTCTGCAAATTGGCCAGTTTAATGGAGAGTGCAACAAAATCCTTTCCGCCAACGGCGGCTTTCTTTTTTAAATGGCTGATTTCCTCTTCAAACTGATGGGCCTGGGTAACGAAAAAATTTAAGTCCAGCAGGGAAGCATTACCCTTTATCAGGTGCATGGCACGATAGGCATTATCCAGAATGCTTAAATACTCCCCCTCACCGCAGCTATTTCGAAACATTCCGGCAATCGCCTGCAGTTCCTCATGGACGCTGTTCATAAACTCTTTCAGAAGAGGCGGTTCCACATGCAGAATACTGATCAGCCATTCCATCTGCCGTTGATTCTGTTCCTGGCTGCGGGCAAGTTCACGGGCAAGCAGCACCTGTTCGGTCACATCCTCCACAGTTACAATAAGGTTGACCACCCGGTTTTTTTCGCTGATTCTTTTAAAGTTAAAAGACAAATAGCGGCTTCTTTGAAGCTCTTCTTTGGCACCGGAAAAGATCATTTCCATTTCAGAGAGAGGATTCAGTTCTGCCAGGCTTTCTTCATCCACATCATCCCTAAGGAGCAGTTCCAGGTATTCTTTTACATTGGCAACCACTTCCCGGGGCACTTTACCCTGCAGAAAATCAAAAAAATTGCGGCCGGCGATTTCTTCATGCTGCAGAATGTGCTGTAAGGCCGCCGAATGCTGATTCCCGATCTGAAAGTTGCTGTTAAGCAGGAAAAGGCCTTCCTCTACGTTATTCAGAATGTCATCGGTTTCCTTCTTGGCATAAAGCAACTGCAGGTTACTTTGCTGCAATTCGCCGGTGCGCTGGGCAACTTCCGCTTCGAGCCGTCTTTTCTGGGATTCGATCCGGCGCAACCGCAGTTTGTAAAACAGATAAGCGGCAAACAGCAGAAAAAAAGCGGTTAATAAGCGGAACCACCAGGTTTGCCAGAAAGGTGGGTGAATATAAACAGGAATTGCCAGCCCGCTTTCGTTCCATACACCATCGCAGTTGGACCCTTTTACCCGGAACAGGTAGTGCCCGCCATCCAGATTGGTATAATTGGCGAAGCGCCGGTTACCGGCATAAATCCAATCTTTATCAAAACCTTCCAGTTTGTAGTAATAATTGTTTTTACCCGGATTGGTAAAATCCAGGGCAGCAAATTCAAAAGAAAAAAAATCATCCCGAAAACTTAAATCAATGCCGTTTTTCTGGTAGTCCAGTTGGGAGAGGGGCACTTGTTTCCCGAATTTCTTAAAACCCGTTAGAACTACCGGCGGCAGCAGCGGATTCTCTTTTATATCCTCCGGGTGAAACACCGTAAAACCGTGAATGCCGCCAAAATAGAGTTCGCCGTGTGACGAGCGGAAATAGGCGCCGCCGTTAAACTCATCCGCCGGCAAACCGTCCTGCTCTCCATAAGTTTTGAATTCCTGCAACTCCGGGTCAAAACGGCATAACCCGCGATTGGTGCTCAGCCACAAAAATCCGGCATCATCTTCCAGAATCCCGTAAACAGTATTATTGGGAAGCCCCTGTTCCTGTGTATAGCGGATAAAGATTAATTCTTCCCGGTCCAGGCGATTCAGGCCGCCCCCGTATGTCCCAATCCAGAGCCGCCCGTTGCTGTCTTCATAAACGCAGAGCACACGGTCATTACTGAGGCTGTAGGCATTTCCCCGGTGGTGCGTAAAGGAAATAAACCTTTGTTTCTTCCGCTCAAAATAATTCAAACCGCCGTAGGTCCCCACCCAGAGCGTTCCATTGCCGTCCTCGTAAAGACAGCGGATCCGGTTATCGGAAAGGGTGGATTTTATATTCTGATCTGCAAAAAAATGTTGAAAACGGTTCTCTTCCGGCAGCCAGCGATTCAATCCTTCCCAGGTAGCAATCCACATTTCCCCGCGGCTGTCCCGCAAAATATCCCGCACCCGGTTATCGCTTAAACTTCCGGGATCACCCTCCCGCTGCCGGTATGCGTCAATTTTCCCTGTTTCCGGGTCGAAGATATTAATCCCGCCGCCGTCAGTTCCCGCCCAGATGCGGCCACGGGGGTCCTCCGCCAGCGCCCGCACAACATCCTGGTTCAGGCCGCCGGGCTGACCGGCCCAGAAGCGATGATGAATAAATTCTTTTTGGTTTCCGGGAAGCTGATCCAGCCCGTCATTGGTCCCGATCCAGAGATGTTGGCGGCTGTCTTTTAATATGGCCCAAACTGTATTATCCGCCAGACTGCCGGTATAGGCAGGATTCTTGTAATAATTTTTGAAGGGGTTATTTTTCTTGAATTTATTAATTCCGCCGCCAAAAGTGGCTATCCAGAGCAGTCCGCTTTTATCCTGATAAACATCCCTGATCTGATCGTGGCTTAAGCTGCGCGCATCAAAGGGCTCGTGCCGGAAAACAGTGAACCGCTCTTCCGCGGAATCAAACCGGTTTAATCCGGCATCAGTGGCCAGCCAGAATATTCCATCCGCATCACGAAAGATTTTATAAATATTATTATTACTGATACCGTTTTCTGAAGACAAGCTGTGGGAGTAATTTTGCCAGGAACCGGTTGACGGTTCAAAATGATCCAGTCCGGCTCCGGCAGTGCCGATCCAGACATCTCCCTCGGGTAATGCCAAAAGCGAGAGAATTTTATTGCTGTTCAACCCCGGTTCGGAATTATCCGACCGGCGGTAGGTTGTCAAGCGGTCTTTCTTAAGATCCAAATAAGCCAACCCGGAATCGGCTGTCGCGATCCAAAGATTAGTGTCCGGCGATTCGGCAATTGCGGTGATACGGTTGCTTATCAATCCATTTTCAGTATCATTTACGGACGGGCGGCGGATAAAACAATTCTTGTAGCGATGATACAAATTCAGACCGCCGCCATCAGTCCCAATCCACAACCGCCCTGCTTTATCTTCAAAAATTGCCGTCACCCGGTCGCTTCCCAAAGAAGTGCTGTCTGCAGGATCATGCCGGAACACTTCAAAATTTTCGCGGACGGGATCAAAGCGGTTCAGACCGCCGCCGGCAGTACCCACCCACAGCATTCCTTCATGGTCCTGATGAATTACATTTATCCAGTCATCCGATAATGTATTGGGACGATTGGGATCGTGCCGGTAAACCGTAAACTGATAACCGTCAAATTTATTTAACCCCTCCTGTGTGGCAAACCATAAAAATCCCTGCCGATCCTGTAAGATGGAAGAAACAGAACTTTGAGAAAGTCCGTCTTTTAAGGAGAGCCGTTCAAAACGGCTATTTTGTGGAACTGCCTGCAGAATTGTACTGAATGAAAGTAACAAGGTGATTAAAATGGATATCCACGGAAAACCGGGACGGCAGACCCCGGGCATACGGCCCCATTCTTTAGAGAACGTCCGCAAAAATCTAAAAGAGCGTTGCAGCATAAATCAAAAACCTTCCAATTTCCCGGTGCTGGCCCCTGCCATTATCTTTACTATCGGCTATTCCCGCTGCAAGCTGAACCCTAAAATGAGCAGAAAAAATTGATACGGTATTCCTTCCGCAGCCGGATGCAATGGAGGAAATCTCCATTGCTGAAAACTCAAGAAGGTTGAAAGATTTGTTTGCCGCTTTCAGCAGAACGGATTCCATCCGCTTAATCATTTTATATTCAGCCGGAATTTTTTATATTTTATCAACAAAATTGGTTTACATGATCTAAATTATAATCAGTAAAACAACAATAAACTACCGGAGGTGGGTTATGATGATCTTTTATTCGGCATTATTTAATGCGGATGCAAAATCCGGGACCCGCGAACCCGCAGTATCCGGAATGTTTTATCCCGGCAATGCAGAAGAGCTTAAACAGATGATCTCGGATTTTCTGGCAGAAGCGGACCAGGAAGTAAGCGGAGAGATTTTTGGACTTGTTGCACCCCATGCAGGGTATGTTTATTCAGGTCCGGTTGCAGCGCAGGCATACCGGCAGATAATGAACCAGTCTTATGATACTGTGGTGGTAATGGCCCCTTCCCATTTTGAACCTTTCCGGGGCATTTCCATTTTTAACGGCGAATTTTATAAAACACCCCTGGGCAAAATTCCGCTGGAAAAATCTATTATCGAAGAAATTACCCGGAAAACGGCCGTTGCCCGGCTTTCCCCAAAAGGCCACGGCAGCAATCCCCGCGGCAGAGGCGAACATGCGCTGGAAGTGCAGCTTCCTTTTCTGCAGACCATACTTGATGATTTCAAATTAGTCCCTCTTATTTTTGCCGATCAGGATTTAGAAACTGTCAAGATAATAAGTCAATCTTTAGCTGAGATATTAAAAAACAGGAATGTGCTCCTGGTTGCCTCATCCGATTTATCCCATTATTATACCTATCAACAGGCCCGTTCTCTTGACCGGCGGTTTCTTGACCATTTCACAGATTTAAAATATGAAGAAATTATCAGGGGCTGCGAGGCCCGCCGGCTGGAGGCCTGCGGGTACGGTCCCGTTGCGGCCCTGCTCTTAACCGGAAAATTACTGGGATTTACCAAAAGTAAGGTCATTCATTACGCCACCTCCGGCGATGTACCCACAGGAGAAAAGTCCCAGGTGGTGGGCTATATGGCGGGAGCGGTTTACCGTTAAATTTTAATATTATGAATAAAAAAGAGATCGGAAATTTTAAAATAATTCGTGAAATCGGCCGCGGAGGAATCGGCATTGTTTACCTTGCGGAGGATTTGCGTTTAAAACGTCTGGTGGCCCTGAAGTTCCTGAAGGATAATGTCCGCAATAAAAGCGAACTGCTGCAGGAAGCCAGAATGGCCAGCAGTTTTAATCATCCGGGCATTGTTACCATTTATGATATTGTTGAAGAGGAAGACTCCGCTTTTATTGTAATGGAATATGTGGAGGGGGATTCGCTGGATCATTTTATCCAGACCCACCATTTGGAATTCCCGTTTGCACTGCGGCTTGCCCGCGAAATTTGTGAAATTACAGCCGCCGCTCACCAATATCACCTGATTCATGGGGATATTAAACCCCGCAACATCATCATCACCCCGGAAGGCAGTCCCCGGCTGGTCGACTTTGGCCTGGCGGTGTCTGTTGCTTCGGAAGAAGGAAAGCAGTTCAGCGGCAGCTTCTCCTATCTGGCTCCAGAACAGCTCTCAGGCGCTGAAAAGAGCGAACAAAGTGATATCTACAGTTTGGGAATTATTTTTTACCAGTTATTCACCAACCGCCTCCCTTTCCCGTCGGACCATGAAGCCGCACGTATTTTTGCCGCCATGCAGAAAGCACCGGAAAATCCATGTCTGATTAACAAAAAATTACCTCAATCCATCTGCAGTATTATCATGCGGTGTCTGGAGAAGAAACCCGCAGACAGATATGGTTCCAGTAAAACACTGCTCTCTCATCTAAGGAATGTATCCTCAGTTGAAGTGAAAGAAAACGTCCTGCATCCTTCAAAAATACTGATTGCAGCATTGCTTTTTTTAATAGTTATTTTAACCTCCGTATATCTGCTGAACCGCTTTACCCGGAATCCGGGAATTCAATATACTACCCTGGAAGAAATTACCCTTCCGCAGCAGACAAGAGTCACGGTTTCCAATTTTACCAACAGGAGCCAATCCGCCGAGCTTCAATCCCGTGGTATGGCGTTATCCGCTATTCTCCGGGAACAATTACAGAGTGTTCCGGGAATTCTGCTCAAATCAGGAGGGGAGGAGCAGCAAACCACCCAGCCGCAGGA
>JBAPTX010000409.1:0-2509 GCA_049282375.1 Calditrichia bacterium | reverse complement strand
TCCCAGCAAACTGGCCGCAGTGCGGTTGGAAAAAGTAACTTCCCCATCCATATCCAGCGTAATTAAACCGCCATTAATATTTTGAATGATACTGCGATAGAAATGATATACTTTACTGAGAAGCCGGTCCTTATCAATTTCTGTGCCGGACTGTGCGCCTTCGGCCGCAGCTTCTTCAACCGGCAGGTTAACATCTTCCAGTAAATTATTGAATTTTGAATTCAGGAACGAAAATATTTGTTTCTGTTTTTCCAGCTTTGAAGCCATTTAAAATCGCCTGTAATTTGCTCAGGGTCACAATATAGGATAAACCGTTTTTAAAATCTAACGGTTTTTCCTTTCGGGGATTTCATCAAAATGTGCGGAAAATGAATAATTGGCGGGTAATAATTCAATCCCGTTTTCAGAACTAATCGGAGATATTCACCCTTACGGCTGGCCCTGCCAGTTTTTATAGTCTTCCAGTTCCAGTGTAACACTTCCAAAAAAAGCTTTCATTTTTGCCTTTAACGGCACCCGCTGGGGGTCGCTGGAAAACCAGCCCTCAAAATCGTCTTTAATACCGGCAATTCCGATAAACTTAACCTTACCCTGCAGATAATAGGCATCGGCCTTTTTATCATTATAATCAATTTCTTGCAAATTTCCAGTCTGGTTAAAATAACAACTGTCCTTTCCTTCCAAAACAAAAGTGGGAATTACCATATTCTCCTGTTTTTCCGCAGATAGCTGCCGGGCATAATAAAGGAGGGACAGAATATCCCGGTAAACATCATCCAGCGGCAGTTGCATTTCTTTTACCGGCTCCTGCCGGGTGGGATATAGTTTTGTAACGGAAACAGTTGCCAGGCTGTCTTCATAATTAAAGCGATAAATGGTACGGATGGTATGGTCATCTTTCTTTTCCCAGGCAAAAAATGTGGCCGGAACCGAATTACTGTCCACATAACATTCATAAACATCATGAAGAGTGATAAAAGGAACGCCGGGGGCACTGTCCAGAGTCAGTTGAATTTTAAAATATTCCTTTCCTTCATAATACCGGGGCCCTTCATTCAGCAGGCGAAGGGTTCCCACTCTGATAAAGGTCCATTTCACTTTGTAGGTTAACTCTTCACCTGAGTTATAGACCTGTTTGGAAAAATCTGTGGTTTGCGTCAGGCCGGAATTCCAGCCGAAAGCGAGCATAAAAACGGCAAAGACAATAATCAATAATTTCAATTTATTCCCCCTGTAAATCCGATCCAGCATGGTTAAATTAAAACCCATATTATGATTTTTGGCGGATAATTTCATCGGCAAGTTGTTGCGGTGTCATTTGTTGTTGCAGCACCATGTGCTGTTTATCCATCAGCAAAGTTCTTCGCTGCTCCGTCCAGAAGCGGTTTTCCAGATAATGCTCGATTATCTTCTGCACTTTTTGTTCAACCCGGCGGCTTCTTTTTTTGATCAAATGGTTTTCAGTTCGCAAATAATTTTCATGAGCTTCAATTTTTTCCATTAAACCGGCAATACCATCCCCTTTACTGGCAACTGTTTTTAATATGGGAGGCATCCATCCGGCAACAGCGGATCGCCAGTGGAGCATCATTTCCAACTCGATCCGCATCTTTTCCGCACCTTCCCGATCAGCTTTGTTGATAATAAAAATATCGGCAATTTCCATTAATCCGGCTTTCATTGCCTGAATGCTGTCTCCGGATTCCGGCACCAGTACCACAAGAGTGCTGTCTGCCGCACGGGCAACATCCAGTTCTCCCTGACCCACCCCAACGGTTTCGAATAAAATCAGATCCAGTCCGGCGGCTTCCATTAAATCCGCGACATCCTGCGCCGTTTCGGAAAGTCCGCCTAAACTGCCGCGGGTTGCCATACTGCGGATAAAAATTCCGGGGTCTGTCACCAGCTCATTCATCCGGATGCGGTCTCCCAACAGCGCACCACCGCTGAAAGAGCTGGAAGGATCCACAGCGATAATTCCAACCTTTTTTTCCTGCCTGCGAAAAGCCGATGCGATCCGTGCCGTCAGCGTGCTTTTCCCTGCTCCCGGGGGGCCGGTAATGCCGATCCGCAGTGCTTTTCCGGTAAGGGGAAACAACTGATTCAAAATTTCCCCGCTTTGCGGCCCATCATTTTCTATTATAGAAATAGCCCTGGATAACCAGCGGTAACTTCCCTGCTTTATTCCCTCTATTATCTGATCTGTTGAATTTCTAATCATACTTTATCTGATTATTTTTGAAACCCCAATCATCAAGTTACATTGAATTTACACTTGCGTAAATCTATTTATTTTTTTTAAAGTTCCATAAAATTTTAAACGCTTTAAATTATAAATGAAAAAGTAATGGATGAGGTATTTTGCGCCAATTCTATTGTTTCTAAAACGAGAATTGTATAATGGATTTTAAAATTATCAGCACCATTGGGCCAGCCAGCCTGAATCCAGCATTTCTGGATTTATGCCAAACCAGTGGGCAAGCTTTTTTTCGCCTGAACGGTTCTCACC
>JBAPTX010000408.1:0-8753 GCA_049282375.1 Calditrichia bacterium | reverse complement strand
GGCCACCAGCGCGCCTGTGGGCCGGTAAGTCAGCATCTTCAGCACCAGGGCGGATCGGTTCACCATATCGCGCCAGCGGCCTTCATACTGGCAGCGGGAAATCCAGTTTCTCCAAAAATTCATCGTCGATTTGAAAAAATGTATCTCATAATCCGCCCGGGTTGAAGGTGACTCCTTGCCCGGCTTTGCTTCTTCCAGGATAAAGGATGCTGTCTGCCCTGCGGAAAGCGTGAATTCTGCATGCAAATCCCCTTTATCCAGATTCAGCGGAATCGAAGTGCGCAGGCGGATCGCCGGCATACTGTTGTCTTCCGGTGTAAAAATAAATTCACCGTCCCTTTTTTCCACCTTATGGGAAGAACGGGCATAATTAAAGCGGGGCTGAAAAAGCAGCCGGAAAGAAATTTCGCCTTTTACACATTTTACCCGGCGCACAAGATTATGGGCATGTTTTCCCTCTCCCACCGGCATAAAGTCCGATATTTCCGCAACGCCATCCTGGAACAGAAAGCGCGTGAGCAGGATATTCGTGTCAGGTAAATAAATTTGTTTCTCGCGTGCTTTGCTTTTAAAGGGAAAAATCTTGAACCGCCCGCCTTTTTGATCATCCAGCAGTGCCGCAAAAATGCTGGGAGAGTTGAAGTGGGGAAAACACATGAAATCAATTGACCCATTTTTTCCCACCAGCGCCACAGTATGCAAATCTCCGATAACACCATAGTCCTCTAAAGGTTGATAACTCATTTGCACCTCTCTTTTTCACTACAGTCAGGATGGAACGGCAAGGCCGTTCATAAGCAGGAATTATTTAAAAATATAGGAAAACAATCAAGGTTAAGCAAAGTGACAATTGGAGAGACGGGCAATACAATTATTTATTATAGCACAGAAATTCATTATATTATCACCCTGATTTTCGGGATCAACCCGCCAGTATCAATATACCTTTACCTGAACCTTCCGGAGAATACAAGATGAAAAATATTAATAAAACATTATTGGTAACTTGTCTTTGCCTGCTTTGCATGCTGCCGGCCGTGAAATCTGCCGAGCTGTCTGATATCGTCCCTGATGCAGCGCCCGGCGAAAAAGCACCGAAAGATCCTCTATTTCATGAAACCGTCATGCAGGGAATTCAATTTACCTTCAGTGATCAGTACGAGAAAAGTCTGGCCTTATTCGACAGTTTAATTCAGCATCATCCTGACCATCCGGCTCCTTACTTCTTTAAAGCGGCGGCATATCAGAATTTGATGAGCGCCTTTCGCGTCAACAACTTTCAGGAGGAAGTGGAAAAAAATATTGAAATGGCCATTAACAAAGGGCAAGACCGGCTCGATGCCGGTTCTGCACAGAAGAATGATGATCAGAAAGCATGGATGTATTTTTACATGGGTGCCGCTTACGGGTACCGCGGATTTAATAAATTCCGCAAGCATAACTGGCTGGGGGCCTACGGCGACGGAAAAAAAGGGATTGACTACTTTAAAAAAGCCCTGAAAACAGAGCCCACTCTGTATGATGTTTATCTGGGTTTAGGATCGTATCATTACTGGCGTACCGCAAAATCATCTTTCATCCGCATTATCGCATTCTGGATGCCGGATAAGCGGGAGCTTGGATTAAAACAACTCCAGTTTTCAATCGATCATGGCCGGTATTCCCCCAATGAAGCCGGTTATGTGCTGGTTATTGCCTGCATGGATTATCATCGGGAACAGCAGGCATTAGAGGTGTTAAAGAATTTAATGGCAAAAAAGGATAAGCCTAATGTAACCGACCTTTACCTCCGGGGCCGCCTGGCCGCATATTTTGAGAAATGGGAGGATTCTGAGAGTTATTTTATAAGTTTACTGCAAAAGTTGCAGGAACAGAAATATCAGTCTGCCGGATATTTTGCCGAAGTAAAATACAGAATTGCCAATGCAATGTATCATCAGGGGAATACCGGGGGCGCTTTAAAACTTAATGAAGACGCGCTGGCCCTTGCCGCAGAAAGAAATCCGGACCAGGAATTAGAGGGGCCTCTGGAAGGGTTCGATGAAATTAAAGAACAGATGGAATCTCTTCATCAAATTTTATTGAATGAAAAGTAGAAAGCTCAGCCAGTGTGATAAGCTTCACAGTTTTTGATGAGTTTTATCATATCTTTGGACGTTTTTTTATTGATGATAATAATCCACAGGGACAACTAAATACAACAACTCACAAGGAGACATGTTATGATCAAGCAGTTCGGATTTGCACTTCTGGCCTTATTTTGTTTTAGTGGACTGACCCGGGCACAAGATGATGTGCGCAGCGATGTACATTTATTTCAGGGATTTCTTAAAGATTCCCCGATTAATTCAGTGGGATACGGAGAAGGCAGTATTGTTTACGGAAACTATGACTTTTTGAGCACCTTCGGCCTGAGTTTAAGAGGAGGCTACCCGATTAACCCTCAGGTGGAACTGAATGCCGGTTTAGGCTTTTCCAGCATGAACCCGGACCAGGGAGACGGCCAGTCCGGACTGGAAGATATTTATGTCGGCGGCCGGTATAACATTGTCCCCGGACCCACCAATATTTCAGCAGGCGGTTATTTAACACTGCCGGTAGGCGAAGAAAAAATAGGTGAAGGCAATCTTAATTTCGGCGCATTCGGCGCACTTCGTCATCCGCTGGAGAACGGAATGGTTATCACCGGATTGCTGGGACTGGATTTCATTGAGATGGAAACCTATTCCTATTCGTATAATCCGGTGACAATGCAATATGATACTAAAACAGATTCCGACTATAAAACTTCACTCTTACTGGGGGCCGGTGTGATTTATCCATTGGATCCCCAAATTAATATCGTGGGTGAATTCAATATGATGACTGAAACAGACTACGCTCTGCTAAGCGGCGGTGTCGATTACCAGTTGAATAACGCCGGACGGTTGCGCGGCGCCCTTGGATTCGGGTTGGATAACGGCGCTCCCGACTTTATGCTGATGGCCGGATATTTGTTTAATTTCTAATTCCTGAATAATTCCTGTTTTTTAAGAGCGGCTCCCCGGCCGCTCTTTTTTTTTATCAGTCTTCCTGTAATTTCCATCCTGCTAATAAAAAGCCTTTATTGATAACTGAGACTCTGCCATCCTGAAATATAAATATGTAGCCTTAAGCCAATTATTGTAATTCCCTTCACAAAAATATATTTTTTATGACAGATAAGCTAATTTTTTTTAGTAGTTTTGCCGAGTATCAGGATGAACAACTAACCGGGAGAACCATCCACATCGGACACTCCACTCCGCAGTTCCCGTAAAACAATTACTGGATAAAACATGCACAGCCACAATTTTCCGCTTCCAAGAATCATATTCCTTTGTTTCATTTTATGGGAGGGCCTTTGGGCCTCTTCTTCGAGCCATTTTGAATATCTGACTATTTCTGACGGTCTCTCCCAGAGCGCTGTTACCAGCATCTTACAGGATAAAGCCGGCTACCTGTGGTTCGGCACCCAGGATGGATTGAATAAGTTTGATGGTTATTCTTTCACGATTTACAAGTCGCAGCCGTTTGACACTTCCAAAATATCTGACAACTGGATACAAGTTTTGTTGAATGAACGCAACGGGGGGATTTGGATCGGCACGCATAACGGCGGACTTTTTCTTTTTGACCCTCAAAATGAAACCTTAATTAACTTTGACCATCATCCCGCAAATCCCGGCAGTCTAGACCACAACCGGGTCTGGAGCCTCTTTCAGGACACGGCCGGAGTGTTGTGGGTGGGAACATCAGCAGGCCTGAACCGGCTGCCTCCCGACACTAAAAGTTTTAACCATTATTTACCGGCTGTGGGAACATCTCCGATTCCGGTGGCTGTAAACGCCATTGCTCCCTGCGGCCCGGACAGCTTATGGATTGGAACCTGGCAGCACGGCCTATATTTGTTCGATAAACGGACGGGGAAGTTTAGTCCCTGTTCCCCGCTGTTACAGGAATCAGAGCCCTTGAATGTAAAAGCATTGCACCGTGACCATGACGGCAATCTGTGGATCGGCACCTGGAATCAGGGAATAATAAAATTTAATCCGCAAAGCGGAGAAACCCGCAATTTCCGCACCCTCACCGGGGACAAAACCAGCCTGAGCGATAACCGGATTTTATGCATTTTTGAAGATGATGAAAAGGGGCTCTGGTTTGGAACCCACAGCGGCGGAGTCAATTATTTTGACAGGAAAACGGAAAAGTTTACCCGATATCAACATACTCAGAATAATAGTTATGGTTTAAGCAATAACTGGGTCCCATCCATTTTGCAGGACCGATCCGGAAACATTTGGTTCGGCACCGGAAGGGGCATCAGCAAGCTGAGAAAAAATACCCGCAGTTTTTATCATTTTTATCACGACCCAAACAATACTGCCGGTTTAAGTGGAAATGAGATTAACTCCATATTTCAGGATTCCGCAGGTGATATATGGGTCAGCACCTGGGGCGGCGGTTTAAACCGGTTTCGTATTTCAGGTAAAAACTTCTCCGGCATGGATAAGGTAACTTTCGAGAAATTCCGGCATATTCCCGGTAATCCAAACAGCCTCAGCCACAATATTGTTTGGGTTACCTTCGAAGACCGCAATAAAAACCTTTGGGTAGGCAGTTACGGCGGGTTGGACTGTTTTGACCCGGAGCGCAAATTAAGCCGTCATTTTTATTCTGTGCAGGAAGACACAGAAACCCTGAGTCATCCCAATATTTCAGCCCTGGAAGAAGATTCTGAGGGAAATCTTTGGGTGGGCACCTGGGGCGGCGGCTTAAATCGTTTCGATCCAAAAACAGAGAAGTTCCGCCGCTTTCAGTTCTCTCCTGATAATCCAACCGGCATCAGCGGCAATCTGATCACTGCTGTTTTTGAAGACAGAGAAGGCAATTTGTGGGTGGGAACGGCGGGGGAAGGTTTGAATTTATTTCAGCCACAATCGGGCGGATTCCGGAGGTTTACCTATTCACCTTCACAACCCGGCAGTATCAGCAGCAATTCCATTAATACCATTTTTCAGGACAGCAAAGGTATCTTATGGATCGGCACGGCAGGCGGCGGATTAAACAAAGCAGATTTATCGGCTTCATCACTGCCCGATCTCAAATTTGTTCATTACAGTGAAAATAACGGATTCAGTAATAATATGATTTTGGGTATTCTGGAAGATGAAAACAGCCGCCTCTGGCTGAGTTCTAATAAAGGGCTGATCCGCTTTGATCCTGCGACAGAAAAATCGCGGGTTTTCCTGCAGGAAGACGGTTTGCAGAGTAATGAATTTACCAAAGCATCTTTCAAAACTGCCGAAGGGGCAATGATTTTCGGGGGAATCAACGGACTGACTTTGTTTTACCCGCAATCCATTAAAACAAACAACTTTCTTCCGCCGGTGTATATTACCCGTTTTGAGAAAATGAACCGTCCCGGCCTCATTGAAACCATCAACAACATACCCACCGTAAAATTATCCCATGATGATCAAATTTTCAGTTTTGAGTTCGCCTCTCTGGATTTTACTGCTCCGGAGCGCAATGAATACAGCTATAAGATGGAAGGATTTGATGAGGACTGGATACATCTGGGAAACAGCCGGAGAGCGACCTTTACAAACCTGAATCCCGGTAAATATGTATTCCGGGCGCGCGGAAGCAACAGCGGGGGCTTGTGGAACACAGAGGATGCCTCCGTGCGCGTCATTATCACCCCGCCATTCTGGAGCACCCTGTGGTTTCGCGCTCTGATGGTTCTGCTTATTCTTGCCCTGATTTTTATAATTTTCCGGCTGCGCATCAGGGGAATTGAAAAACAGAAAATAAATCTGGAAGTTCAGGTGGCTGACCGGACTTACGAACTGGAACAGAAAAATTATGAATTGGAAGAAGCCATCTCCAAAATTAAAACACTGCGGGGATTACTGCCCATTTGCTCTTCCTGTAAAAAAATCCGCGATGATCAGGGTTACTGGAATCAAATAGAAAAGTATATCCGGGAACATTCACAGGCCGAATTCAGCCACAGCATTTGTCCGGATTGTGCCAGATTGCTCTACCCTGAGATTTTCAAAATCTCTAAATAAGGCTGTATTAAAAAAAGGCTGCCACCCGATGATGATGAGGTTGGCAGCCTTTGTTTAAAGCGATTCTGCAGCAGTTAATTTCAGCAATTATTTTTGGGAATGCAGCGCCAGCTTATTCCCTTCCGAATCCAGGAAAAAAGCAAAATGGCCGATTTCCGGGGTGATTTCTGTTTTGGGTGTAATTACTTTTCCGCCGGCATCCTCCACCCGCGAGAGAATACTGTTTAAATCCTCCCCTCCGTTAAGATAAACCAGTGTGCCTTCCTGACTGGGCTTATACCCCTCACCGGCTACCAGCGCTCCGGAAACATTTTTATCTCCCCAGGGGAAGAACGCCATATCATAACCGCCCATATTCTGCCTTTCCAGCTCAACATCCAGTATGCGGCTGTAAAATTTGATCGCCCGTTCAAAATCCGTTACCGGTATTTCAAACCAGTTTATAATATGATCCATTGCCTGCTCCTTTATTTTGGTTTATGAATAAATAAGTTTATTTGGTAATGCCCAGCGTAGATGAAGTTGTGATCTGATCCACCGAACTTTTTTCCAGTTCAATGGTGCCGAACTTTAGCCGGGTTATTTCCTGCAGATACAAACCGGCCACCATAAAAATTAATGCCCCGAAAGTAAGCAGGCCGTAAAAAGTTGCATCAATGGGGTCAAAGCCCCTCAACTGCACCTGCTTACATTCCCCGACGAAGGCGAGGGAATCCAGCCTGTTCAGATAACGGGGGCCGACTGCCAGCATTAATGCACTTCTGAATTCCTGGCGGCTGCCATACGAACGCCCCTGTAAGCCTGCCAGATTTTCCTGCAGTGAATCCGGCATTAAACCGGCCGGTAATTCTTCAATATTGGAGGCATCAATTAAATAAGTTGATTGCGTAATCACCGGTTTCCCCACAAAAAAAGCAAACTGTGCCAGTAAAAAAACGATTAGTGCAATAGCAAAAATAATCCGCGGGCCCCACCGGACTGTGAAATCCTGATGCGGAAAGAGGCGGTCGTTCAGCTTCTTGATGGCCCGCCGTGCTTTAAAGTAGTTTGGTGTTCCTTTTTTTACCTGAGTAAAATCGCTTAAGGCATCCTGCAGCAGATCGTTGGACTTACGGCGCTGTACTTCAAAAAGTTGCACCTTTGCGTATCCCAGTGCATAATACACGGCGGACAGTTCGGCGGCATTGAGAAATTTTGAAGCGTTTTCCTGGTCCTGCTGGGCCCATTTCAATGCGTCAGCATAATAACTGACGGCCTGACTCAGCATTTCCTCTGCTGAACCCGAATCGTGCCGCTTTTTGGCATCCTCCCCCATGGAGCTGTACACTTCCCCCATTCCGATCAGGGAATCCATATGACAGGGGGTAATTTCCAGAATTCTGCGGTACTCATTTTCCGCCTGATTACGGAAGCCGGACTTACAATAAGCCTCCCCCAAATTGCTGCGGAATCCCAGGTTATCCGGGTCCAATTGGATGGCCTGTTTAAAACTGCTGATTGCTTTTTTAAAGTCTTCCTGTTTCATATGAACCGCGCCGAGTTCGGCATGGGCATCATAATAGAAATTATCCTTTTCGATGGTCTTCTGCAGATATTCTGCCGCCTGGGAATAATCTTCCATCACCCGGTAGAGTTTTCCCAGTTCAAAAAGATAGACGGCCTCTTCCTTTTGTTCCAGCTTTTTCTTCAGCAATTCTTCCGCTTTGCGGAAATACCGCAGGGCTTTCCAGTGAGAATTCGTTTGTAATTCATACTGTTCTGCAGCGGCATAATCACTTTTGTTTTTTGATTTTAAATGAAGTTGAACCAGATTGCTCATTATTGAAGTATTTTCCGGTTCAATTTTCAATCCTTCTTCGTAGGAGTCTTCCCCTTCCTGCAATTCATCAAAAATAAAAAAATGAATATTACCCTGATACAGAAAATGCATGGCGTTGTTCTGTTCCCGGGCGGTACCAGCCGTCTTCCTGTAGGCATTCAGCGCTACCCGCCACTCTTTGCGCGCCAGTTTATAGTGGCCCTGCTTTTCCAGTAAAAACGCAATATTGTGCAGCGCATATGCATAATCTTCTTTTAAAGAAGCCGCTTTGCGGAATTTTTCCAGTGCTTCTTCATACCGGAAAGTATCCAGCAGGGCGTTTCCCCAGTCAAAATAGACTTCACTATAGTCTGGTTTCTTTTCCAAAGCTTTACGATAATGGGCGATGGCTTCATCATAGATAAATTGATTATGATAGGATAAACCCAGAAAATAAATATAGAGTGAATTCTCCGGATCCTTCTCGACCGCCAGTGAATAGGCATCGGCTGATTTTGGATACTGACGCAAATCAAAATACAGGTTACCCAGATAGTAAAGGCCGGTGGCGGTGTTAAAATTCTCTTTAATTTTCCGGTCTATTTCCTGTAAATCTTCCGGATTCGCATTCAGCAGCACCAGTGCCTTGATCCAGTTGCTATAAGCCGTTTCATAATCCGGCTTTACTTCAATTGCTTTACGGTATTTCTCTATCGCATGCCCATACTGTTTCTGCTGATGAAAAATAAAACCCCAGTTGTTGTATGCAATGTGATACTGCGGGTCTATTTCCAGACAGCGGCGATAACACTGTTCCGCTTCCGGCAGCTTTGCCAGATTATCATAGGTCAGGCCCAGGT
>JBAPTX010000407.1:0-8214 GCA_049282375.1 Calditrichia bacterium | reverse complement strand
CAGCACCGCCCGCGCTTTTTCGCGCGGGGCTGGAGATAAACCCAGTTCTGCCATCGATTCATCAATTTCGCCGGAGGTTTCTTCCAGTGCAGGAATAAAAAAACGGTTTTCCAGATACTGGCGCAGGATGGCGGAGATTTCAGTATATAACTGTTTGTACTGCTGCTGGTCCATCATTTCGCGCCAGCGGGACTGCAGCGCAGCCAGCGACTCCAGGGCAACTTCATGGGCAGGCCTGATTTCTTTTTTCCCGAACAGCGGTTGTCCGGTTTTTCGCCGCCGCAGGTAAAAAATCAGGAAAAAAATTGCGGCCAGTATCAAAAGTGTCAGCAGCGAAATCCAGATATAGCGTTTATAGTTTACCGGAATATTTACCGGCGGCTTAATATCTTTTAACTCTGCATCTTCGCCGGTAAGAACACTTTTCACAAAAATTTCAATCGGTTCGGACTGGATAATCTGAAAACCGGAGGTATCACTTTCCGAAAAGGCTACCGGAAAGGGCGGGATAACAAAGCGGCCGGTGTCGAACACGGATATTTTATACTCGAACTTTTGAACCTGCATGCCCTTTTCAGTATACGGCTCATCGATATTGTAATCCTTTATCTCGAATTGCCCCAGATTTGCCCCCGGCCCCGGCTGCTGGATTTTCAGGGAAGGGTCATGGCGGATAGTCATTGAATAGGTGATGCGGTCCCCCAGGGTAATGACGGAGCTGTCCACTTCCGCCTGCACCTGAATAAGCGGGCCTGCGGCACTTGCCGGCCGGACTACCGCTGCCAGCAATGCAAAACTTGACGCCGTCAGAAATAAAAAATAACGAAAGGCGCTATTCAATTTTATCATCATAAATCCTGACCTGCTCCGCCTGCATCAGTCTCTGGATCAACTGCTGATATGCCTGCTGCTGTTTTTCCTGCGCAAAATCACGGGCAGCCTGTTCCGCTACTTCCGAAAAAGGCGGTATTCTTTTAATGTTTCCCTGTTCATCTTTTTCCGCATACTTTTCTTTATTGGCTTTATAATAAAGCTCCACATCAGCATTGCTGTAATTTTCCAGCCCGGCCTGGGCTTCCACTTCCTGCCGCAGCAGTTCCTGCGCCATCAGCGCTTTGCGGGCGTGTTCCAGCTCCGCCCTGACTTCGGGATCCTTTTCCATTCCCTTGCGCCGCGCCGATTCATACAGCAGCTCCTGTGCAATATAATTCTGCAGAAATTCCCTTTTCTGTTCCCTGGTACTGATTTGTTCCCTTAGGTAAACCGGCAGACGGTTAATTTCCCGCTGAATATCACTGTTGGTAATTTCCCGCTCACCCAGCCGGGCCACCACGGTTCCCGGTTCGAAATGGGGTTTCTGGCTCTCATCCAGTGCGGCGGACTGCTGAATGACCTGCCGGGCGTCGGTTGAACGGTGCAGCCTTTCCAGGCTTTCCACCACCTTACGGCTGACTTCCTTCTGCAGGTTTGAATTGGGATACAACTGCCGCACCCGCAGATAATAAGCCAGCGCATTTTCATAATCGTTCAGTTGGTCAAAATAAATATTCCCGATGGTGTAGGTGATGTTCGCTCTTTCATTCTCTTCCAGTGGATAATTTTGGAGGTAATCCTGATATTCTGCAACGGCCTGCTCATACAACTGCTGATTATATAACAAATTGGCCATTTCCCGCTTCTGCTGAGCAGAGATCTGCGGCTCTCTTCCGGAATCGCAGCCCATTTGCAAAATAATAAGTGATATTAAAACAGAGGAGAGTAAACCACGCCTGATACAACTTTTACTGCCGGATAAATAGTTAATTTTCATACATTCCATTACTATTGTAAATTATTTAGTGAAAGCGCCGCGCCCGCACCCGGAAAAAACGGGTCAGCGGTTTTACGTAAGACTGATCGGTGTAAATATCGATATAATCCACGCCGATGGAACGGAACATTTTTTCCAGTTGCAGTTTATCGCTGCGGGCATTTTCCGCCACGGTGCGCCGAATTTCGCCCATGGAAGTATCCAGCAGAATGGTTTCCCCGGTTTCCAGATCTTCCAGTTCAATCAACCCAACACCGGGCAGACCTTCTTCCAGCGGGTCTATCAGGCGGATCGCCACAAGATCATGCCGCCGGTTGGCAATCTGCAGGTCTTTCTCGAATCCTTCCGCCAGAAAGTCGCTTAACAGAAAAACAGTCGCCCGTCGCCGTAAAATCCGGTTCATATATTCCAGCGCACCGGCAATATTAGTCGCGCTGGAGCGGCCGCTTTCCTCCACTTCCGAATAGTAGAGCAGTTCACGGATGACCCGCAGAACATGCTGGCGGCCTTTGCGCGGCGGCACAAATTTTTCGATGTGGTCGCTGAATATGATCAGTCCCACTTTATCGTTATTGCGGATCGCGGAGGAAGCGAGCAATGCGGCAATTTCCACTGCCATGCCGCCCTTCATCTGGCTGCGGCTGCCGAAACTTTCCGAAGAACTGGCATCAAAGAGAATCATCACCGTCAGTTCGCGCTCTTCCTCGAACACCTTCACAAATGGATGGCTCATTCGCGCCGACACATTCCAGTCGATGGTGCGGATATCATCGCCGGGTTGATATTCCCGCACTTCGGCAAACTCCATTCCCCTGCCCTTGAATACCGAATGGTATTCCCCGGCAAATACTTCATTTACCATTCCGCGAATGCTCAGCTCTATCTGCCGTACTTTTTTTAATAATTCCCGTGTATCCATTGAATTTCAGCTTTTTTAACTGTGATATCACTTTTCTTTGAAATTCAGGTATTCATGATCAGGGCACTTCAATCTGGTTCAGCACCCGGCGCACCACATCTTCGGTGGACATTTCCTCCGCTTCAGCTTCGTAGGTCAGAATAATACGGTGGCGCAGCACATCCATCCCGATTGATTTGACATCCTCCGGCGTTACATAACCGCGGCGGCGCAAAAAGGCATGTGCTTTGGCAGCCAGTTTTAGATTAATGGAAGCGCGCGGCGAAGCCCCGAAGGCGATCAGCGGCGCCAGATCTTTTAATCCAAAATTTGCCGGTTCACGGGTTGCAAAAACGATATCCACTATATAGTTGTCAATTTTTTCATCCATATAAACTTCGTTTACCACCTGCCGCGCCTTTAAAATATCACCGGGGGTTACCACCGGCCGAATTTCCACAGCCGGACCGCCGGTCATGCGCCGCATAATTTCCAGTTCTTCATCCCTGTCAGGATACGAAATGCGCAGCTTCAGCATAAACCGGTCCACCTGCGCCTCCGGCAGCGGATAGGTGCCTTCCTGCTCGATGGGATTCTGAGTAGCCATTACCAGAAACGGTTCTTCCAGAATATAAGTATTGTCGCCAATGGTAACCTGGCGTTCCTGCATCGCTTCCAAAAGGGCGCTCTGCACTTTGGCGGGAGAGCGGTTGATCTCGTCCGCCAGAATCAGGTTGGCGAAAAGAGGGCCCTTGCGCACCGAAAAGTCACCGGTTTTCTGATTGTAGATCAGCGTACCCAGCAGGTCCGCGGGCAGCAGGTCCGGCGTAAACTGGATGCGCTGGAATTTCGTCTGAATGACCGAAGAGAGCGTTTTTACCGTCATGGTTTTGGCCAGGCCCGGCACACCCTCCAGCAGCACATGGCCGTTGCACAAAAGGCCGATCAGCAGCCGCTCCACCATATAATTCTGCCCGACGATAATTTTTCCGACTTCTCCGGTAATGTTTTCTACAAAAGCGCTTTCCCGTTCAATTTTTTCATTAATCGCCTGAATATCGATACTCATTATTCCTCCCTTTCAGTTACCTGAACGGATTCCGTTTCATTTTGCTGTTGAATCAAAAGGGTTTCAATTGTGCCATAAATATTTGTGAATTCATCCGGTTCAATGCGTTTGCCGGTAAAACGGATGACATCAAGCTTTTTCAAAACATCTAAGATTTTCGCCCGTTCGTCCTCAGGAATTTCCCTCTGCTGAAGCAAAGCGGCAATTTCAGTCGTGCTGAGTTCCTTTGCCGGAATATCATACCTTTCATGCAGGTATTCACGGAAAATGCGGGAAAGACGCACAGTCATTTCGGTCAGATTAGTGCCGCGCGGGTCCACTTCCCGGGAGAGCCGCATTAAATAAACCTGTGCCAGCGGAATTTCCTGCTGAGGCGTGTGCCGGGCAAGTTTCCGCTTTCGGAAAAATGCAAATAAAAAATAAAGGACCGCCCCGAAAAAGATTACCAGCAGGAAAATATAGACAAATGCTTTAATACCGCCGCTGCCTTCCCTTTTTACCGGCTCAGTAATTTCCACCATCACCCGCTGGGAAGTCAACTGATCCGCTTCATTGGTGAGGCGATTTAAATAATCGATGGTTATACCATCAATATATGCCATGCCCAGTTCCAGCGGTTTTAAACGGTAGACAATAGACTTCACAGCCAGAAAACCGCCGTCTTCCAGCGGTTCCAGCCGGTTTTCCGATCCGCTGCCTTCCAGCAGCAGATTTCGCAGGACAGGAGGTGAAACCGGTTCCACTTTATACTGCCTTAATTCGCCCTGCCAGGAAATTTCGATGTGGAATACCACCCGCCCGTTCAACGGCACTTTGCTTTCTTCCACATACGTATTTAGCTGAATTTGCTGAGGTGAACTGCCCGGGGCATTTTGCAAAGAATCTGCGGTTTGGCTGCGGCCTGGGGTGAGGGCAAATAACAAGATGACAAAGCTGTTGATTATTCTCAAAAATTGCTTCTTCATTGTACATTTCGCAGTATACAAGATGAAATATTACGGGCGGCTATTATCAAAGTTCCCGGCTCCTTTTTTTATGGAAAAACCCTGTTTCTTTGCAGCTAAAAACAGGGTTTAATTTTGTCCGTCGTATTTTTATTTTCATTTAATCTTCTATGCTGGCGGTTTCCTTTTGCGCATTTTGGCTGCTGGAATCGTTGTCCGAATTTTCTT
This sequence comes from Calditrichia bacterium, assembly GCA_049282375.1. Classification (GTDB taxonomy): domain Bacteria; phylum Calditrichota; class Calditrichia; order RBG-13-44-9; family RBG-13-44-9; genus JBAPTX01. The sequence continues at coordinate 3,265 of JBAPTX010000407.1, read as the reverse complement.
CGCGCCAAAACGGCATATCGTCGGGATTTTTCCCTAAATTTTCCAACTCGTATTTAGCGCTGCTGGCCAACTCGTGATTGGGGTATTTTTGCAGGAATTTACTATAATATTCTTTTGCCTTTTCATAATTCTGGATATAATTGGCATTAATAAAAGCAACCATAAACAGGGATTTGGAGGAATATACCCCGTTGGGATATTCTTCCAGAATTTTCTGGAAATTATTTTCCGCTTCGCTCCATTGCTCTTTGCCCATATGCTGATAAGCCAGATCGAAATATTCTTTTTCGCTTTTTGTCTTATTACAGCCTGCGGTAAGGGACCAGCCTAAAATCAAAATAAAAAGGAAAAACATCCCCTTTTTCATATGACCTCCACAAATGGTTTATTCAAAAATTGCGCAGAGAATTTATATTCTTCCCCCTGAGAATGCAAGCTTAATGAAAATTGAAAATATTCCTTTTTAGTAAACATAAATCTCCTACTTTTGGATTTTTTGCTTGACAAAAACTGAAATTCTCCTTATACTTTCTGTGAACTTTAGTTCACTATTTTTTACTGATTTTAGTGAACATACAGGAACCATTCCATAATGAACATGGAGGATGCCATGAAAGGGTTAACGGCCCGCCAGCAGCAGGTTTTGCAGTTTATTGCCGATTACATGGGGCGGCATGGTTATGCGCCTTCTTACCAGGAGATTGCCGATGCCTTCAGCATTGCCTCCAAGCAGGGAGTGGTGCGTCACCTGACCGCATTGGAACGAAAAGGCTATATTACCCGCAGCGGTATGCTGGCCCGCAGTATCCGGATTATTCATCCCGAATACTCGCCCGAAACAGAAGTTGTAGAAGTGCCTCTGATCGGCCGGGTAGCGGCCGGGTACCCCATCTTGGCTGAAGAAAATATTGAAAAGCACGTCATGCTGCCGCGCTCGCTGATTAAATCCGAAGGCCGCTACTTTGCGCTGCGGGTTCAGGGGGACAGTATGGTAAATGCCGGCATTCTGGATAATGATCTGGTGATTGTGCATTCCACCCGGGTAGCCTACCCCGGGGATATTGTGGTGGCGCTGCTGGAAGAAGAAGCCACTGTAAAACGGCTGATCATGCAGGAATCCAGACACTTTCTCAAAGCAGAAAATCCCGCTTATCCCAATATTTATCCGCAAAGCGAATGGAGCATTCAGGGGAAGGTGGTGGGTGTACTGCGGGATCAAATTCAATAAGGAGAAGAAGGATGGGAAAGCAGAAAGGGCATGCAGAAAAATCCGGAAAAACCGCCGCAGGGGAAGAATGTTTCCGGCTGCCACGTGCGGAATTTCTGGTGGAAGCCGTTCAGGATAACCCGGAGCGCCACCTGGCGGATCTGATCACCAATGAACCCTGCTGCCTGAGCGGGCGCGCCACCCTGCAGGTGGAAGATGATGCCATGCAGGGCGCGGGCATGCAGGCCGGGGATTTTGTGGTCGTGCAGGAACAGGACGCATATGAGTACGGCAGTATAGTGGCTGTGCAGTTGGGAAACCGCACACTCGTACGTCGTTTTTCCCATGCAGCCGGACGCCATCACCTGCACTGCGATCCGCCTTCGCGCCAGGTGCTGATTGTAGAAGAGCATACCCCGGATTTCCGCATTCTGGGGCAGGTGGTGCAGTTGATTAAAGAAATCAAGTAAACAGCCGTTTCGCTGAAATTGACGGTATTAAAAGGGATATGGTGCTGAAACCCGGTTTTGGCGCCTTTTTTTTCCCAAAAAAAGACGCAGCCGGGGCCGTGCACCGGCAGCCGGCGAGCGGTATCAATAGAGAAAAGGCGGGTATGATTAGACCGCTGAATGGTAACACGAATGGAATTCTATTAGAAGTTCGGGTGAGATGATCCGCTCCTGTAACTGACCGGGCGGAAGCCCATCCGCTTCCGGCGGTGCCGGTGCTGACTTAAGTTACCAATATTTCACAGGGAGTTCAGGCGGTGCATTTTGAAGAATTGTTCGAGCCGATTGAAGTGATCACTTATTTTGACCGGGGAAAAATAACCCCGCTGAAATTCCGCTGGAACGGCCGCGTGTACAAAATCCGTCAGGTAACCGGCCACTGGCGGGAAAACCAGGGAGCCGAGCAGCAGCATCATTTTTCGGTGCAGGTGGACGGCTCGGATTGTTTCGAATTGTTGTTCGACAGCAGCGAATTTAGCTGGCAACTGCTGCGGGTATGTATGGAGGGGTGAACCGGTTGCGGATTTGCGATGGCTTACGTCACGGGTTTTATCTTTTTACTTAAAAACTGCAGATCCCCCCGGCGGATTTTCGGATTAAAACATTATAGAAAGGAGCACGCCATGAGAAGCCTTTTCCCCGAACATGAAGTACAAAGCCGGCCAAGAAAGGATCTCAGCAAAAACAATGCTTCGCAGTCTGCCTTGGTGCAAAAAATATACGAACTGCTGCAGGGCAAACGCGTCATGCTTAAAGCTTACAGCAATGCCCTGCAAAGCGAAGTGCTGTTTGTAAACTCGGAACAGGTGAATATGGAGCAGCTTCCGGAAGGCCTGCCGGTGTACACCACCCGCGAACTGGCACAGATCATCTCGTTTTCCCGGGAAGAATTTCAGCGGTTTCACTATTTGAAGACGCGGATGGTGGGGTGAGGGTAAAGGTATTGTAATTTTTTAAGCAAATTTGTTATTTTGCTGAACAACCATGTATATTTGTCAAAATCTCCATATCTTAGTAGTTTCCTGAACGATAGTTTTAGAACCAATGATTTCCATATTAACTTCTTTAAGAAATACAAAATGAGGCAAATGGAATGATGGAAGAAAAAAAACTAAAAGAAGTCTCCAAAGCAAAACACCATATTTTACAAAACTATTTTTATCCGTGGGCTCTAATACTTGGTTCTACGCATAAGCAACTCTTTTATGTGGACTGTTTCGCGGGAGAAGGTAAATACGAAGGGGGAAAACCTGGATCACCATTAATTATTTTTCGGAAAGCATATGATTTAACATTAAAACGTCCGTTTCGTATTAATCTCGTCTTTGTCGAAAAAAATGAATCAAGGGCAGAACGACTAAGACAATACCTTGAAAATGAAAGATTAAGCTCCAAATTGTCATATAAAGTTTTTTCTGAAGATTCAAGAACTTTTACAACCGATCTGATAGATGCCGTTCCTTATCATACTCCTGTTTTTTTCTTTATAGATCCTTATGGACATCCAATTTCAATACCTGTTATTAATCAAATATTAAAAAAACACTAT
>JBAPTX010000406.1:0-3515 GCA_049282375.1 Calditrichia bacterium | reverse complement strand
GCTGATGGAAGATCTGCAGGAAACCCAACAGCAGACAAATTCCATATTAGAGCAAATGTCCGGCCCGTTTGAATTCAAACTGGTTCAATCGCCTAAAAAGAGCCTGTTTTCAAGGAAAAATCAAAACAAATCCGGCGAGGGGAATCAGGAATAAAAAAATATTACCGGATCGATCCCAAAATTAAAAGGCATTTATGCAAAAATATATCACTATTGGAATTGTCAGCCTGTTGATTTTCCTTCTATTAAGTTGCTCCACCATGCGCCGCCACTGGCAGAATGTAAAAGCGAGGGATACCATTGTGGGATACGAACTTTTTCTTGAACTCTATCCCGATACAAAATACAGCGATGAGGCCAGAGAACGGCTGGAAAACCGCCGCTGGGATTTTACAAAATCAGTGGATGAGATTGCTGCCTATCGGGATTTCCTGGAAAAGCATCCCGATTCCGAACATGCGGACGAAGCCCGTGAGCGGCTGCATGATCTGGAATGGCAGCAGGTTGTGGAAATGAATACCATCAATGCGTATGAGGAATTTATTTCGCGCTATCCCGAAACGGAAAACCGGCCTGCTGCGGAACAGGCACTGGAAAAACTTTACTGGCAGCGGGCAATTACACGTCACACCCGGGCGGATTACCGGAAATTTCTTCAAAAATATCCAAACGCGGAAAATGCACCCCGGGCTCAGCGGGGACTAAAACTTCTTAACCTGGAACTGGCGGATTCTCTGACCACCCTTCAGTTGCAGGTGCACCAGCAAATGGAAGAGGGGGCTTCCCTGCGGCTGCCGGTTGAGCAGATTGTTCGGGATATTTTCCGCGGAAGCAGTGTCAGGATTATCACCGAAGCGGAGGATAACTATACCGCCCAATTGAAAATTAATTTAACAGGCACGGCACCGCCGCAATATTTTGAATATTTTTCTCTGGATCAGCAGAGTAATAAAGTTGCCGCTAAAAAACAAATTATACCTCTGTTTACCAATGCCGCCATTTCCGGCGAAATTACATTTTCTTTTCCCAACTTCAGTGTAACCAAACTCTTTTCCGGTAAGGCGGACTTTAAACCGGAAATTGCACTGGAACCTGAATCGGCTGAGAACAGGCGGACAACTGGCCGTAAAGAGGCTGCCGGGGAAGAGCGACTGCGGCAGATCGAAAAAACCTTCGCTGAACCCACACAACACCTTTTTGAACCGGCACTTACCGACTCCGGCTCGCTTGTACAAAAAGTGCTGGAAACGGCCGTTGAAGTTTACGGCCCCCAGATCCTGATATCCGCATTGAAGAACAATAACAGCGGGATCCGGTATTGGGCGGCCAAATCACTTTATCGGCACAGCGGAGAAGAAGCGCTGGCTTCCGGAAATTCACCCCAAAATAAGCCGGCACCAAAACAGGAAGAATCATCCACAGAAAATGAACTGCAGGCAAATTCACCCTTATTGCGCCCGGTCCTGAATATTGACAGACAAAAGGCGGAAGAAGCCTTAACAGTGGAGGTTTCCGGCACCAGCGCCGGTAAAGAACCCCCCGCATCCACCATGCTGCGCCCCATCACCGCCCCGGGAATTAATTTTCTTGTGCAGTCTCTTGATTTTTCGCAAAGGGCTGTGCGCCGCCATGCAGCCGCATTACTGGCTGAATCCGGCGGAGAAGAAACCATTCCTTACCTGATAGATGCCCTGGAAAAAGAACAGGATGAAACCGTGAAGCAGGAACTTTTAAACGCACTGCAGAAAATTACCGGTGAAAATTACGGCCAAACTGCGGAAGAGTGGCGGCAGGGACTGCGGGAAAAGTAAAAACATGCTTTCAAAGTGATGCCAGAGAATCCTGGCGGAATTTCAGAATGTGCTGCGAGCGTATTCCCTGTTTTTCCAGGCGGTAACGCAGCTTGCCACGGCTGATTTTTAAAAGGCGCGCGGCCTGGCTCAAATTTCCTCCCGCCTGGTCCAGAGCACTTAAAATAAGATCCCGCTCCACTTCATCAAGCGCAATGCCTTCCGGGGGAATAAAAAATTTATTAAAATTAACCGCTTGTTTTTCCGGATTCGGGTTTAAAGGCGGTGCGTTCTGCACCGGGGCGCGGGCAAAATCCAGTGAGAGATCCTCCGCTTCCACCCATTCATCACTTTCCACCAGCACGGCCCGTTCAATGGCATTTTTAAGCTGACGGATATTGCCCGGCCAGGGATACCGTTTTATCAGCGCAGCAGCCGAGGGGGACAATCCTTTTATATCACGACCGTATTCCCGGTTAAAATGATGAATAAAATGATCCGCCAGTAACAGACAATCCGTATTTCTTTTACGCAATGGCGGAAGTTGAATCTGAAAGACATTCAACCGGTAATAAAGGTCTTCCCGGAATTTCCCGCGCCGTACCGCGTCGTACAGGTCCACATTGGTAGCTGCAATAATACGGGTGGAAACAGAAAGCTCCTGTACTCCGCCAATCCGCCGGAAAGTTTTGTTTTCCACAATTTTTAGTAATTTTATCTGGAAATTGGCGGTTGTATTACCGATTTCATCCAGAAAAATGGTCCCGCCCCGGGCAAGCTCAAATAAGCCCGGTTTGCTTTTATATGCGCCGGTAAACGCCCCCTTTTCATAACCGAACAGCTCAGATTCCAGCAGGTTTTCCGGAATGGCACCGCAGTTCAAATCAACAAAAGGCTGTTGCGCAAAATGGCTCATTTCATGGATCAGCCGGGCGATCACTTCTTTACCGGTTCCGCTCTCCCCATATATTAATACAGTGAGGGAAGAACTCCCGGCAATTTTACGGGATGATTCTATGACCTGGCGGATTTGCGGCGATTCGCCAATAAGCTCTTTTTCTATTTTTCCTGCTTCTGCGGACAATGGGTTCCCCCGGTAAAGTAAATCCGTTTACTTTGCCTGTATGTTCAATATCGGATTATTAGTACCAAACCTTAAGATTCAGGCTGAAAACGGCTGAACTGCCCGATAATTTTTTCTGTTTTCTGCGGCTGAAATCGTAATACCGTTGTTTGCATTTTAGATGGCCGTAAAACATCAGACTTCAACCTGCCCTTCCATCAGCCGCTCCCGGATAAACTCTCCGATTATATGAAAAGACCATACCGTCAGCAGAATGGCCATTCCGGGAAACAGTGATATCCACCAGGCTTCGAATAGAACAGGGCGTCCATCGTTTATGATATTTCCCCAGCTTGCCAGAGGCGGCTGTACGCCGATCCCAAGAAAACTGAGGGCAGACTCCAGCATAATCACTTCACCAATTTTAAGTGGAGTCAGAATCAGCACCGGATTTATTACATTCGGAAGCAGGTGATGAAAAAAAATCCGCCGGCGGCCAAGACCCAGCCCTTTTGCGGCCAGAATAAAATCGCGTGTTTTTATGGAAAGGGCTTCGCCACGGGTAATTCTTGCAATTTCCAGCCAGCCGGTCAAACTCAGCAGGAGCGCCAGCATCAGGATACCCGGCCGGAACAGTGCAGCCAGGGTTATCAATAGAAAAA
>JBAPTX010000405.1:0-4336 GCA_049282375.1 Calditrichia bacterium | reverse complement strand
GCCTTTTATATTCTTCTCTATCAATTCACTGGTCAGGCGGACCTTTCCGTTTTCCGAGGTAAATTTAATCGCATTGCTCAATAAATTATTCAGCACCTGCTCGATGCGGATGGCATCGAAATAGATGAGCGGCAAATTAGAACTGAACTTGCACTGAATTTCCAGTGATTTATTCTTCATCAGCACCTGATGATTTTCGGCAATCTGGTTCAACAGCAAATTAAGGTCGCCTACTTTGGGATCGATGCTGAACTTGCCGACTTCCAGTTTGGAGGCGATCAGGAAATTGTCTATTAAGGTGAGAACTTTGCGCACATTTTCTTTGGTGATATCCAGCAGTTCTTCCTGTTCACTGTTAATTTCCCCCACTACCCGGGTGCGGATCAGGTCAACAAATCCCTGAATGACATTCATTGGAGAGCGAAGGTCGTGCACAATCATGGAGTTGAAATCCGATTTCAGCCGCTCCAGTTTTTTAAGAACCCGCAGGTCATTTAAAACCAGGAAGAACCCGACTTTCTGACGCTGCTGGTAAAAAGGGAAAGCAAATGTGGAAACCGGTATGGCTTCCTGCTCCAACTGCAGTTCCAGTTCCACATTTTCCACATGACGGGTGTTTTCCCCGTTTTTCCCGGTAACCGTCTGAACAATTTCCTGCAGGCGCGCCCGGGAAGATTCACCAAACAGCGGCGCCATTTCCTGCCCCTTCAGCAGCCGCCTGTCTTTGCCGACGAAATTTTCAAATGCGGGATTTGCATAAACAATTTTGCCTTCCAGTGAACAGGTTACGAGCCCCAGTGTCATGGTTTCCGCCAGATAACGGTAACGGGCTTCGGAAGCCTGTAAATTTTCATAAAGTATCGAGTTGTCTATCGCAACCGCCGCCTGGTTGGCAAAATATTCCAGCGCCACCACCCGGTCTTCATTGGGCTTCATGCGGTCTACCGGATCCCGCACCACTAAAAACCCCAGCAATTTTTTACGGGTTTCCACCGGCACTATCAGTAAATCCTGTTCGTGCCACTCACTGGCCACATCTTCCAAAAAGCCCTGCGCTTCCCCATCCACATTCATGGGATAAGCATCGTAAAAGTAGGATTGGCTTAACTTACGGCAATTCAGTAAAAATTTATTAAACTGTTCAAAATTGATGCGATTCAGCAGAGGAAGCGGCAGTACCGCCGGATTATCAAATCCCCTTTTACTGACCGGACGGTAACTGCGCCGGAAATTATCGCTGCGGATAACAGCCACATCATTCCAGCCCAGGGTTTTACGAATGCTGCCGGTAATGCGGGATAATATTTCCTCCAGGTTGAGATCGAGCTTTAAATCATTCCCCAAATCAAAAATACGGGAGAGTTGTTTCAGCTTATAGTTGGCTTCCTTCACCAGATAAGTATCTGCCAGCACCTGGTTTGCTTTCTTCATCACCGCTGTAACCTGATCCGATTCCCAGGCGGTAAATGAGGAATTTGAACCGCTGCGGTTGGCAATAAATACCCCGATTTCATCGCCGGATATACGGGCAGGCGCAATCAGCAGATTTTTATAATCCAGTTGGCGGAAGGTTTCCATAGTGGAGCCGGCAAAATGCTGGTCTTTATGTATTTTGCCCAAAAGCGTTATTTTGTCATTCGATACTAATTTATTAAGATGGGGGTCCTTGGTAAGGTAAAGCAGGTTTTTCTCCAGCATATGCCAGCGGGCAAATTCCTCCCGGGCATAGCTGTATTTAGGAAAAAGAAATCCGAAACCGCGGTTGATCTGCCAGAAAATGGTGTTATCGGCACCGGCTGCCTCATTGATGCGCTTACAGGTTAACTGCAGTAATGCTTCTTCGGAAAACCGGTTATGGATCATCTGTTCCGTGAACTGATCGTTCTGTGCGCTGCCGGATTCCTGCTGGTACAAGTAGTAAATTTTCTGGGCCAGCAGTTCGTTGCATTCCTGCAGGAACTGTTTATCCGACGCAGCCATTCTGCTTAAATTGATGCGCCCCATCAGTAATCCGGCAATGGGGACATCTCCGGCCAGCACCGGAAAAAAGAACAACTGTTTTACCCCCCATCCCCATTCGCCCAGTTTCCGGAATAACTGAGGGTCATCGCTGATATTGGCTTCAAACTGCTGAACCTGCTGCAGCCAGACTTCACCCAGTTTTTCCAGATTTGGCGTTAAGATGGCCACATTCCGACGGTGAGGCGGCACAAACTGCCGGAAATTGGAAACGGTGCGGGTATCGGGATTAAAGGTAAAGAGCGCCCAGTAATCATAATTGAGAATACGCGGCAGAAAGGACAAAAGCGATTGAAAAACCTGGTCTATGCTTTTTTCACGACTGATCATTTTGGCGCTGATCAGCAGGTTCTCTGCAAAGCGGAATTGTTCTTTTTTCTCTTTTTCCTGCTGAATGCGCCTGATCAGGGAGCGCAGGTTAAAATCGAACACTTCCGGCCGGGTATTTTCAAAAAACGTAAGTGAACGGTTAAAAGTGTTCAGCGGCTCAAGCTGGTCCGCGGAAACCAGCGGGGACAGCACAAAAACAATCCAGGTGTTCTGCAAGGCGGGTGACCGGAAAAATTTCAGTCGTGATTTATTGGCCAGCAGTTGCGGATCCACATAAGTCAGCAGGATATCCGGCTGCACACGTTCTATAGCGCCGCCGATTTCTTCAGTTGCCGGGAAATAGAACATCTCAATATCATCTTCCAGAAAATGCTTCTGCAGATAAGAGAACAACTGTTTATCCGGCAGGTTGATAATTATTTTACTGTACTTTTCCAGCATCTGAAGCCAGACCGTTCCTGTTTATATTATTGATTCATTAGAAAAATTAAATTTAGCCCCTGCAAAACCAGGTGGGGAAAAAAGAGTTCGATTCGGTCAGTGCGGGGTTGAATAAGGCGTGCCAGACCACCGGTGGCAATGACATGAGGGGTTTCCTGTAATTCTTTTTCGATTTCCAGCAACATGCCTTCCAGCATTTTTACAGTCCCGAGCATTATACCTGACTGCATACTCTGTTCAGTGGTCCGTCCGATTGCCTTTTCGGGAAATTCCAGATTTATTTTGGGCAATTTTGCTGCCCGCCGGTAGAGTGACCACGCAGTGGTTTCCACGCCCGGACTGATAATTCCCCCCAGATATTCGCCTTTGCCGTTAACTACGTCAAAGGTAGTGGCCGTGCCGAAATCAATCGCCACTACTGCCTGCCCGAATTGCTGCCAGGCAAAAGCGGCGCTGCATAAGCGGTCCGCACCTACAGCAGCAGGGTTTTGATAACAAATGGTAATCCCCATTTTAAGCAGATGATCCACAACCAGTGGTTCCAACTGCATATATTTTCGGCACATCTTTTGAAAAATAAATGTAACATTTGGAACGACTGAAGAGATCGCCACTCCCTCCAGCCCCTTCATCTGAATGTTTTCCTGATCAAGAAAATGATGAATAAACATCATGAATTCGTCTTCGGTGCGGTCCACACCGGTGGCAATCCGCCAGCTTCGCACCAGTTCTTTTTCCTCAAAGATACCGACTTCTATTTGAGTATTTCCCACATCCACAGCCAGAATCATTTCCCATCCTCCTTAAATTCCCAAATATCCCCGGCGGTGATTATTTCATCCCTTCCATTATTGCGCAACTGCAAAAATCCCTGCGGGTTAACACCGATAATTCTGCCGGTTTGGGAAGCTGCTCCACTGCGGATGGAAACAACTTCATTTTTAAAAAGCAATCTTTCCTGATATTGCTCTGTCACATTCATGAAATTTGTCGCGCTTTCCTGCTGATACCGGCGATAAACCCGGCGGACAAATTCCGGGCATATTTGAACGGGATTATAGTGAATGCCGCATAGCTGGCATAAGGAAACTGAGCGGTCCTGCAGATCCGGTGCAAAGTCGGTGATTTGCTGGTTCAGATTTAAACCGATACCAATAATCAGGTATTCAATTTTTTTATTATTGAAAACGCTTTCCAGCAGAATACCGCCTATTTTTTTATGATCAATCCAGAGATCATTTGGCCATTTCAGCCCGACTTTTTTATCTGAAGAGGTAATTTGCAAATGATATTCCAGAAATTCGGCAGCGGCAAGGGCAAATGTAAGGTTTATCAGGTTAATGCGCTGCGGTTCTATTTCCGGCAGTAAAATAACGGAAACATATAAACCCAGGCCGGCAGGACTGTCCCATTTCCGGTTCAGCCGTCCGCGGCCGGCCGTTTGCTGTTCAGCAAATATAGTCGTCCATTCGGGGGCAGCCTGCCCCGCCTGCCGCTGTGCTTCCGCATTGGTGCTTTCCAGTTCAGAAAACACCTGCAGCGGAGG
>JBAPTX010000404.1:0-3542 GCA_049282375.1 Calditrichia bacterium | reverse complement strand
TAAATTTTGGAAATTAATCACTGTAACGGGTCTTTTGATTTTTGCCGTTATTTGGGGTTGTACGGAAAATCCGGTGGATCTGGAAAAGAACTTATTCAGCTCGGATATTCAGGGCGTTTTGCGGGATACGGTATTATATCCTGTGCAGGACAGCACAATAAGTCAGGATGTTGTTGTGAGTACGCAGTTAGCCAACCGGCTGCTGATTGGTAAACTGGGAAATTTTGAAACTCGTATTGTTTTAAAATTTACAAATTACGATACCATCCCCCGAAATGCCCAGATTAACGAAGCAAAAATCCGCTTTAATGCCGGGGAACCCATCGGGCCGGTTACCGCTCCATTCCAGATGATGGCTTATCCCGTACTGAATGACTGGATCACTAACCTTGACACCATTAATTTTGATGCCACCGCACTGCTGGGGGAAACCAGCGTCAGCGGCGCTCCGGAAGACAGCACTCTTTACCTGGAATTGAATCAACAGGGAGTGGATAAAGTTAATTTCTGGCTGGATACCGCCAACGTGGATGAAAATTACGGCTTTTATCTGGATTTCAGCGGCGCCGCTTTTATTCAAAAATTTACCAGCATCAATTCCGGCGCTTCGCAGGACCCGGCGCTGATTGTGCGCTATACCCGCCCCGGAGATACTTTAACAATAAATGATACCCTTATGGCCACTGTGGATTCCTACATATACAGCGGGGAAATCCCGACGGAGCCCGGCTATAATTATGCCGCTACGCTGGATATTCATCAGACTCTGCTGCAGTTCGATCTCGAGGGGTTTGCCAACGACTTCCCCAACGGCGTTGTTATTAATTCAGCAAATCTGCAGATGCCGGTGAATCGCACTTACAGTTTACTGGATAACTTTTACGGACTTTTTACACTGCAGGTGGTGCGGCTGCGAAGCGGATTTAACGGAGACAGCGTGGTAGTAGATTCCTCCATTGGCCTGACGGCCAGTATTTCCCAATGGTCCCCGGACAGCAGTTATATTGAAGTGCTTAATGAAGCAGACCGGGTACGCCTGGCGCAGGGAATGGTGCAGAACCAGATCCGTGATACAGAAACAGAAGACGGTTTCCTGATAAGCTTTTTTGACGCCGTGGGAAGCGGATCGAAAATCGCCAACGAAAAAGAGTACTTTTCTTATCTGGCATTTTACCGGGCGAACAATCCCAATCCCGGCTTGCGTCCCCGGCTGGTGTTAACCTATTGGAGTCCGCCCTCATCCAGATTTTAACAGGAGTAAGTGAATGAATTTCCGGGTTTTTACCTATTTGATCATACTAAGCACCACTTTAAGCCTTAGCGCTGATTCCTTTTTTTCCAGTGCAGAACAGGGGATCGGATTACGACAATACCACACGACCACCCGGGGAATGGGAATGGGCGGCACCGGGTTGGGCATGCAGGATTCGGTTTCGCTCAATGCGTATAACATCGCTGCCATGCGGCATATTCCCAACAGCCGCATTACCGTTTTAATGAATTATACAATCAATCAAACCGATTTTGGTTTTCAGGAGGTCACCACCCGCACCGGATACTTCAGCGGGCTGCACCTGGCTATTCCCCTTCAGCGGGATAAATGGGTTCTTGCCGCTTCGCTGGCCCCCTACACGCTGGTGAATTTCAGCTATAATCAACAGCACACCGGCAGCCTCGGGACTTATGAGGAAAACACCTATTTTAAAGGGAATCTATCCCGTGCCCATTTAAGCCTTGTTTGGTCACCGCTGCCGCAGTTGGGGATCAGCGCCGGTATGCAGTACTATTTCGGCACCATAAAAGACCGCCACTGGCTTATTTTTAATAGCCAGCAGTTATACAACAGTTCCTATGAACTTGAATATCAGTTTCACGGCCCGGGCGCCGGCTTCAGCCTGGAATATCAGCCGCTTAAAGCGCTTTCACTGGGCGGATTTGTGGATTTAAAACCCAGATTGAACTTCTTTAAAGTATCGCGTTCGCCCATTGATTTCAGCGAAGAAGAAATACAGACCAAAAGCTCACTGCCGGTTTTCTGGGGAGTGGGAACCAGTATTCAGCCATCGCGAAGGTGGCGGATTAATGCAGATATGGCTTATCAGCAATGGTCCGGCGGTTTTAACATTCAAACCATAAATCTGGACCGGCTGGAGGACTGGTATCATGCCGGCATTGGAATAGAACGAACCCATTTACCGCAGCGCAGCAGAGTATTTCTGGATAAAATTGATATAAGAGCAGGAGCATCGCTAAGCAACATTGGTTATAAATTCAATAATAATGCCGTTATGGAATACAGCGGCCATGTGGGACTCGGCATTCCCTTTTATCAGGAAAAGGCCCGGTTTGATATCGCATTTATTGCCGGAATTCGCGGGGACCGCAGTCAAACGGTGGCACAGGAAAAGTTTTTCCGCTTTTCATTTTCTATATCTGCCGGAGAACTTTGGTTTCAAAACTTACGTTAAAACAACAACATGGAAAGAATATCTCATGGAATGGAAAGAAAAAAGGAGAAAACCAGTGAATAACAGAGGATTTTTTTCTAAACATATCTGGCAGCTGTTTTTATTGCTATTTCTGGTTGCCGGTTTCAGCAGGGTATCCGCCCAGTTCGGAGACGAGCTGGAAGGACTCGGTGCCAAGCCGGACACTGTAAAATGCAAACCGGATACAATGCTTACCATATATGATCAATCGGTTCAGGAATCCATTGATCCGCAGCAGTTGGGCATTTGGTACAGCCTTGCCAGTGAGGAGTTCAAATACAAAAACTATAAACGCGCAATTCCTTATTACTGGAAAATCGTTCTGCACGACACCACCGGGAAGTTTAAAGTTGCCTATGCCAAGCTGGCGGAAAGTTACTACAACTTAAAGGAACCGGATAGTGTCTTGATTGCCGTTTACCGGGGACTTGACAAATACCCCACCTACACCACCTTGCATTACTGGGGCGGATTTACCCAGGACCTTCTGGGACATTCCCGTTGTGCCGTGCCCCATTATCAGGCCCTTACCGAAGCGAGTCCGGATGAAAAATCCTACTGGGTAAAACTGGCCTATCTGTTATACAAACAGGATGATGTTGCTGCGCTGGATGCTCAGCAAAAAGTAGTTGAGCTGGATCCCGACGATGCGGAAGCGGCACAACTGCTCCCCGAGATGATGAAGCATTTTGATGTGGATCCCATTGAAGCATACCGTTCTTCTTACGAGCAGGATACCACCAATGCGGAAACAGCCTGGAAATATGCAAAGGTCTTGTTTGAACGCGGCGAATACGAAAAGGCTCTGCCGCCGTTTAAAACAGTTGTCAAAAATGAACCGACAAATACTACGGCACTGGAGTATCTGGGACAGACTTACGAATCACTGGGCCAGTTGTCCAAAGCCCTGGAGTATTACAAACGCATTTTGGAACAGGAACCGGATAATGCAAAAGTCATGTCGTTAATGGCTTCTATATACGGGCGCCAGAATAACTTTACAACCGCCCGCAATTATGTAATAAAAGCCCAGCGGGTGGATCCCAACAGCGG
>JBAPTX010000403.1:0-4390 GCA_049282375.1 Calditrichia bacterium | reverse complement strand
CCTGTTTACAGTTATGATCCTGGCCCTGGAACGGGTTGGGACCCATATTGTGACTCCCGGTATCGATACCGAAGTTCTGGCGGAAGGAATGAAGAATTTATCAGGGACACTTTTTGGGTTGTACGATTTATTTGCCGGCGGCGCCTTCAGCAAGGCAGCCGTTTTCGGATTGGGGATTATGCCGTATATCAGCGCCTCCATTATTTTGCAGTTGCTGGGAGCAGTAGTGCCCTATATTCAGCGCCTGCAGAAGGAAGGTGAAGAAGGCAGAAAGAAAATTACTCAATACACCCGTTATGGCACACTGGTCATTTCTGCATTACAGGCTTTTGGAGTGGCGGTTTTTCTGGAAAGTGTTGAAGTAAATGGTGTCCACGCAGTAATTGATCCCGGAATGGGTTTCCGCATGTTGACCATGATCTCCATGGCCACCGGGACCATGCTGATTATGTGGCTGGGCGAACTGATTGATGAGCGGGGAATCGGAAACGGTATTTCGCTGATCATCTTTATCGGTATAATCGCCCGTTTTCCGTCAGCGCTTTTCCAGGAATATATTCAGTTCTCCACAGGCAACCGCTCGCTGCTGGTTGAACTGGTGCTGATAGCCCTGGCTTTCCTGATTGTGGCCGGCGTTGTGGTGTTAACTCAGGCAACCCGAAAAATACCGGTGCAGTACGCCAAGCGGGTTGTTGGACGGAAAGTCTATGGCGGGGTTAATACACATTTTCCGCTGCGCGTTAATACCGCCGGTGTGATGCCCATTATCTTCGCACAGGCCATTATGTTTGTGCCCAGCACACTCTTTTCCTTTTTCCCGGACAGCGATTTAATCGGCACAATGCAGCGGGCCTTTTCCATGGAATCCTGGTTTTACTGGCTGGTTTACGGAGTAATGATCGTGTTCTTTACCTATTTTTACACAGCCATCGCATTAAACCCGGTGGATGTTGCGGATAACCTTAAAAAGCAGGGCGGGTTTATACCTGGCGTACGTCCCGGTAAACGTACCGCAGATTACCTGGATTCTATCCTGACGCGGATAACGCTGCCCGGTTCAATTGCCCTTGCTCTGGTCGCGATTGTTCCTTATATCCTGGTAAAAGCATTTAATATTTCCTATTCGTATGCTTCCTTCTTTGGCGGAACCGGTTTACTGATTATCGTGGGTGTTGCCCTCGATACTATTCAACGGTTTGAATCCCATTTATATATGCGCCATTATGAAGGGTTTATGAAGGGTGGAAGGATTCGCGGCAGAAGGTCTTAATGATTCAAATTAAGAATGAAAAAGAAATTGAGCTGATGCGAGTCAGCTCGCAGTTAACAGCAGAAACATTCAGATTTGCATGGTCTTTAATAAAACCCGGAGTTACCACCGGGATGTTGGACGAAAAAATTGAGAAATTTATTCGTTCAAAAGGAGCAGTGCCGGCTTTCAAGGGGTTATACGGCTTCCCGGCTTCGGCATGTATTTCCCTGAACGAAGAAGTGGTGCACGGTATTCCAAGCAAAAAACGTGTGCTGAAAGACGGAGATATTATCAGCATGGATATCGGCGTGCAGTATCAGGGGTATTATGGCGATTCCGCCTTTACCTTTCCCGTGGGAGAAGTGGCGCCGGATGTCAGGCAGCTTATGCAAACCACCATCATGGCGCTTTATAAGGGAATTTCCCAGGCTGCCGCTGGAAACAGGCTGCAGGATATTTCTCATGCCATACAAACTCATGCAGAGCAGCATGGGTACAGCGTGGTCAGAGAACTGGTGGGACACGGTATTGGCCGCAAACTGCACGAAGAACCGCAGGTGCCGAACTTCGGGAAACCCAATCGTGGCCCAAAGCTGGCCTCCGGTATGACACTGGCAATTGAACCCATGATAAATATGGGAACCCGCCATGTGCGGACACTGGACGATGGCTGGACAGTGGTAACAGTTGACGGCCGATTTTCTGCTCATTATGAACATACCGTCCTGATTCAGGATGGAAAGCCGGAAATTTTAACAGAGCATAATTTAAAGGAAGAGGTGTTTTAATTGGCAAAAGAACAGCCAATTGCCGTTGATGGCGTAATAAAAGAAACATTACCTAATGCAACATTTATTGTGGAACTGGAAAGCGGACACGAAGTATTAGCGCATGTTTCCGGTAAAATGCGCATGCATTTTATTAAAATATTACCGGGAGATAAGGTAAAGGTTGAGTTATCTCCTTATGATTTAAAGCGCGGTCGCATTACTTACCGCTATAAATAACCGTATTTGAAGAGGCAGAAAATGAAAGTACAGACTTCAGTAAAAAAACGGTGTGAATACTGTAAAATAATTCGCCGGCACGGCGTTGTAAGAGTAATTTGTAAACGAAACCCGAAACATAAACAAAGACAGGGTTAATCAATTTTAAGGAGGTTGTTTTGGCTCGTATTGTCGGTGTAGACTTACCCAAAGATAAACCGATCGGTGTTGCGTTGACCTATATTTTTGGCCTGGGGCGTTCCAGTGCATTAAAAATTCTTGAAAAAAGCAATGTGGATCCCGGCACCCGCACACGTGATCTCAAAGAAGAGCAGGTGCGCGATATCCGGACCGAGATTCAACAGAATTATAAGGTGGAAGGATCTCTGAAAACAGAGATCAATATGAACATCAAACGCCTGATTGATATTGGCAGTTACCGCGGCAACCGGCACAAGCTGGGACTACCCGCAAGGGGCCAGCGCACCCGTACAAACGCCAGAACCCGTAAAGGCCGCCGCCGTCCTGTTGCAGGTAAAAGGAAATAATTAAGGAGGTTGTTAGTGGCACGCAGAACCAGAACTGTTAAAAAGAAAAAAGAACAAGTAGATGCGCAGGGTGTCGCCCATATCCGGGCAACATTTAATAATACCATCATTGTTTTAAGTAAAGCCAATGGCGATGTAATCTCCTGGGCATCGGCCGGTAAAGTAGGCTTTAAAGGCTCCAGAAAAAATACGCCGTATGCTTCCCAGATGGCCGCAGAAAATGCTGCCAGAGAAGCAATGGATTTGGGGTTGCGCCAGGTTTCAGTAGAAGTAAAAGGCCCGGGCGCCGGCAGAGAAGCGGCAATTCGCTCTCTTCAGGCAGCCGGTCTGGAAATTCTCAGTATTAAAGATGTCACGCCCATCCCCCATAACGGATGCCGGCCGCCAAAGAAAAGAAGAGTATAATTTATCTAAATAGTGGAGAAGTGAATTAATGGCACGTTACACAGGTCCTGTTTGTAAACTTTGCAGACGCGAAGGAGAGAAACTCTTTCTTAAAGGAACGCGCTGCATGTCCGCCAAGTGTTCCTTTGAAAAACGGTCCTATGCCCCCGGTCAGCATGGCGTCACCCAGCGCACAAAACTGTCCGAATACGGCATTCAGCTACGCGAAAAGCAAAAAGTAAAAAGAATTTATGGTGTTCTGGAATCTCAATTCCGGAACTATTACGGTAAAGCTACCCGCCAGAAAGGCGTAAGCGGCGAAAACCTGCTGCGTATTCTGGAAAGCCGGCTGGATAATGTTATTTACCGCATGGGATTTGCCTCTTCCCGTAATGCCGCCCGTCAGCTAATCCTGCACCGCCACTTCAGAGTGAACGGCCGGACGGTCAATATCCCTTCATTCCTGCTGCGTCCCGGAGATGCAATAGAAGTGGATGACCGCAGCCGTAAACTGGTATTCATTCATGAGTCCATGAAGCGGGTGAAAGATGATACCATGCTGCCCTGGCTGCGGCTTGACAAAGCCAAAATGCGCGGAGAATTCATGGACAATCCCGCCCGTCAGGATATTCCGGTGAATGTACAGGAAAACCTGATAATCGAGCTTTATTCTAAATAGTAACTTTTAAAAACAATTTTGGAGATATATGAACTACGTTAATCTCTTAATGCCGGAAAAGGTGGAGCTGGATCCGGTTCAGTATTCTGCCAACTATGGCCGTTTTATTGTTCAACCTTTGGAGCGGGGATTTGGAGTAACCTTGGGCAATGCCTTCCGGCGGGTCCTGTTATCCTCCCTGCAGGGTGCCGCCATCACTGCAATCCGTATTGATGGTGTTCAACATGAGTTTTCCACCATAAAAGGTGTTGAAGAAGATGTGGTGGAAATCATTCTTAACCTGAAGGAAGTCCGCATTAAACTGCTCAATAAAAGGCCGGACAAAGTTTCCCTGCATCTGAAAGGCAGCGGAGAATTTAAAGCAAGCAATATTGGCGATAATACCGCTGATTTCGAAATCCTGAATCCCGATCATCACATTGCCACTTTGTCCAAAGATGCCGATTTTAATATGGAAATCCGGGTGGGCAAAGGGCGCGGGTATGTTCCGGCGGAAGAAAACAAGCCGCTGGAAGCCAGTATCGGCCTGATTCCCATCGAC
>JBAPTX010000402.1:0-1782 GCA_049282375.1 Calditrichia bacterium | reverse complement strand
ACGCATACGCCGCTTGCCCCCTTCCAAACGCTTCGAAATGGTTACCGACGAGTACAAATCCCAACTTCGAAATTATTCGTTGAGTATCGCGATTTGGCGTAAAAAGGTGGCTTGGTATTCCAGAGGAAATCATATTTTGAAGATTTTGGAAACCAATTTGAGTATATAAAAGCGGGGACCAGGTGACCGAAAGCGGATTCATGCCATATTTATATTTCAGCTTATGGGCAACCGTTCCGGAGTCTTTGCCGCCGCTGCTGGGAACGATGACATCAAAATTGCCGTCGTTTCGCCGGTGGCGGTCCAATAAATCTTCAAACTCGCTTTTGCGTGACTCCCAATCGATAAATTCTTTTTCTTCCCACCATCTACACGCTCCGCACACCCCGCTATCATCGAATCTTATTCGGGGTCTTTGATTGGAGATTACACATTTTTTACAAAATTTAACATCCGGCGGTATTTGTTCGAGCTGTCTTTCAAATTTGCTGTTTGAAACGTGTTTCCCATATGGAATTTTTCTACCATTTGAATGAAGTTTCGGTAAAAATACAAAGTTTCCTATTTGTGCCATTTTAGTGATCCTTATAAAATTTAAAAATGATGGATGCGGGTCAAAAGCGAATTTGTAAGTTAATTAAACTTCTGTGGGAAAATCATTGGGACGCATTCTCGGAAGAGCAAGATGGGTATTTTCATTGAGATTAGCCACTCCGATATGGGTGGAAAATCCTGCGACACATTTTTTTCCCCTGAGAATAGACAGCAGTGAGTCATTGTATGCTCCGTATGGATAACATATAATGAAATGATTATGGGCGGAACCAAATTCATTAAGAAATTCCTTCGATAAATCAATCTCTGCTTCCTGGCTGTCTCGATTCAACTTGTCTAACCAGCAATGACTGTAACCATGGCTTGCGATGGACATGCCATTTGCATGCAAAACCTTTAACTGGGGAATGTCCATGTACAATTCTCGGGAGAATGCCTTTTCATCGCATGTAACATATTTCCTGAAAAGCTTATCTGCAATTCTTTTTCGAACACACTCAGGCAACTCTTTTTGAAGAATCCTTTTGATAAAAATCACCTCTTTAGAATCAAATCGCCACCTTTTTGCGTGCTTTTGCCAATAATATTCAGGATCTTCAAGGTGATACGTTTCCTTATATTCACTTATCATTTCAAAAATTTTTTTGATAATAAAACTCTTATCCTGAATAGAGGCCAGGATGAAATGAATTTTATTGACATCTAACACTTTTTCTTCGACTATGGCTTTAGCGGCCGGAAAAAAGAAACCCGAAATTTCTCTTCGAGAAAGTTCAGGATATGCATTTTCAAAGTGGTCTATGTATCCATCGTCAAAGGTTAACAGCATTGCCGCCGGGGGCAATTGATAATCGACATTGGAAAGAGCATTTAAAAAATCATTCGGTGTAATTAAGTTAAAATTTTTTTTAAAATAATCCAACTGTCCCTTGAACTTTTCCACAGCCAAGCCCTTGATATCCGGATAGCGACTTTTTTTTATTTGACGAATATAGTGATATGCAATGATTGTAACGCTTCGACTCATACTATTCCTTAACAAAATGTATCATAAATGTTGATGCATGGGGCAAAAGCATAAATGCCTTTTCCGCATAATCTTGCAACCTGTTTGAAATCTCAGCGTGGAGTTCCCGATGCACTTTCCCTAAGCGTGGCAAGACGCCATGGATATGAACCGGAAAAATGTCCTGTGCCTTAAATTTTTTATTTTCTGCCAACTTTATT
>JBAPTX010000401.1:0-2419 GCA_049282375.1 Calditrichia bacterium | reverse complement strand
AGCCACCAGTTTCTGGATGGCTTCGCTGGTGGGCACCAGCACTTTTCCGCCCATATGCCCGCATTTTTTGGCGGAGGATAACTGATCTTCAAAATGGACGCCGGCGGCACCGGCTTCAATCATGTTTTTTGTCAGCTCAAAGGCATTGAGCACACCGCCAAATCCGGCTTCGGCATCGGCAACGATGGGAGCAAACCAGTAGGGCATTTTCTCCGATCGTCCTTCCGCAAAGGTGATCTGATCGGAACGCTGCAGGGCATTGTTGATGCGCCGGATCAGCACCGGAACGCTGTCCGCCGGATAAAGGCTCTGGTCGGGATAGGTTTGCTGTGAACTGTTATAATCGGCGGCAACCTGCCAGCCGCTCACGTAAATCGCTTTCAAACCGGCCTGCACCTGCTGCACTGCCTGGCTGCCGGTCTGCGCACCCAGCGAGCGCACAAACGGCTCGGTTTGCAGCAGATGCCAGAGCCGCTCTGCGCCCAATTTTGCCAGCGTGTGCTCAATCTTCACCGATCCACGCAGTTTGAGCACTTCTTCTGCGGAATAGGGGCGCTCGATTCCCTTCCAGCGCGGTTCATTTTTCCATTCATTCTCTATTTGATCCAAATCCCGGTATTGACTCATGATTTCTCCTTTTGTGGTTGATTGTTATTATAAAATTCCCATGCTCAATTACAATAGGAAAATCTTCCACTGTTGATTTAATCCAGGTATGGGTATGCAGGCAGAGTAAGAAACTCAGGGAAATCCCGTTTTAACGACAATTCCAGGAAGAGCTGGACCGCCAGTGGATAATTTTTTTGTTCAAACTGCTTCCCGCCCATATCCGATTTGATTTTATCGGCTATCTCACGGGTTAATTCCTGCACGAGTTCCCCGGTTACCATCCGGCCGTCCGATAAGCGGGTTCCAGGAAAATGGATCCACTGCCAGACCTGCGATCGTGAAATCTCCGCAGTGGCGGCATCTTCCATCAGATGATAAAGCGGCACGCATCCCAATCCGCCAAGCCACGCTGCCAGATAATGAATACCCACGTCGACGTTGGTTCGCAGGCCGTTTCCACTGATTTCCCCTTCGGGTATGCGAAGCAAATCTTCTTCATTAATCCGCACATCGCTGCGCTTACGATCGATTTGGTTCGGGCTTTTCATATTCTGATCAAAGATCTCTTTTGCAATCTGAACCAAACCGGGATGCGCTACCCAGGTGCCATCATGGCCGTCCTGAACCTCCCGCTCTTTATCAGCCCGCACTTTGGCTAAGGCGCTTTCGTTTGCTTCCGGATCATTTTTGATGGGAATCTGCGCCGCCATTCCCCCCATGGCATGTGCACCGCGGCGGTGACAGGTTTGTATTAATAAAAGGGAATACGCGCGCATAAATTGAGTAGTCATAGTCACCTGCGCCCGGTCCGGCAGCAGGAATTGCGGATGGTTCCGGAATTTACGAATCACGCTGAATATGTAATCCCAGCGGCCGCAATTCAGGCCGGCAGAATGCTCCCGCAGTTCGTATAAAATCTCATCCATTTCGAAAGCGGCCAGAATATTTTCGATCAGCACTGTGGCGCGGATTGTCCCGCGGGCAATTCCCAGCCATTCCTGCGCAAAGAGAAACACCTCATTCCAGAGCCGGGCCTCCAAATGATTTTCCAGTTTTGGAAGATAAAAATAGGGGCCGCTGCCGTTCTTCAGGAGCCGGGTGGCATTATGAAAGAAGAATATCCCGAAATCGAATAATGAGGCGGAAACAGGTTTTTCATTAAAGAGAACATGTTTTTCATCCAGGTGCCAGCCGCGCGGCCGTACCATCAGCGTTGCCGTCTTTTTTTCAAGCTTATATTGTTTGCCGTCAGGATTGGTAAATTCAATGGTTCCGCGCACTGCATCCCGAAGATTGATCTGCCCTTCCACAACGTTGTCCCAGACAGGGGAGGTGGCATCCTCAAAATCGGCCATAAAAACGTTGGCACCGGAGTTCAGTGCATTTATGATCATTTTGCGGTCTACAGGGCCGGTTATTTCTACCCGGCGGTCCTGCAGATCGGCGGGAATTTCCGCCACCGACCACTCCGCCTGACGAATGGGATGGGTGGCTTCTAAAAATTCCGGGAATTTTCCCCGGTCAATTTCCTGCTGCCGCTCTTCGCGCAATTTTAACAGGCGCCGCCGGGATTCTCCAAATTCCCGGTGCAGGGCGGCTACAAACTGCAGCGCCTCCGGATTTAATATTTCCCGGTATTCGTCTGTTAACGGGGCAGATATTTCCAATGCTTTAATCTCTTTTCCGTTTACTGCGGATTTCATTATGACTCCTATTTTAATCAGCATTCATTCATAAAAAGCATCCAATTTTATGCCAGAAACAGCAATTGAAATTAATTGGTGCTTATATCCATAGATTACAATTGCTT
>JBAPTX010000400.1:0-9042 GCA_049282375.1 Calditrichia bacterium | reverse complement strand
TGCATACTTTTCAAAGCAAGAAGAACTACATCTATTTTAAAACCATTGCCCGGACCTTTTTAAAAGGGCTTGCTTCAGTTAAGGCAAAGGAGAAGCTTCGTAAAGAAGCCAAAGCAAAGGATAATTTTTTCCTGAAAACATTGATCAATGCCGGTGTGGATGCTGTTGTGGATGCCACCGAGAATGCTGATCTGCGATGCTGGAGAACCATGCCCCGCTACTGTTATATTGGCGAAATCCCTGTGCCGTCAGACACCTGTCAGATATCATTGCAGTTTTTTAATGCCGAAAATCAGTTGCTGATGAGCCGGGAATTTGCAGATTTTGTGGTGAACAAAAAACTGAATTTGCTTGAATTGGTTTACCTGAATTAAAAAAAGGCAGGTGTAAATGCCTGCCTTTCCGGAGCCACCGGTCGGATTCGAACCGACTACCTGCTCATTACGAGTGAGCTGCTCTACCAACTGAGCTACGGTGGCTGAAAATCCGGCGAAAATTTAACCGCCCGCCAGCAGCAAATCAAACATATTTTATTTTGAAGCCGTGTTCGAAACGGGTGAATTGTTCCATGAGACCACCTGGCAGGCGATGCTTCACGTTTACATAGACACGCTTTATATTCCGCACCCTACTCGCATAACGCTTTACGCCGCTTAAAAGATATATTCAATGAAAACTGTCGGTAAAAAATACCATTCATCATGGCGGTACTCTCTGCTCTTTCTCAGCTCTCCGGTAAGGCTGCCCAAAAATCCCCGGCTAATTTCCAGTTCGCTGCCGATTTTCCACTTTGGAGTAATCATATAGCCGAGCTGCGGTTCGGCCAGCAAAGTGTAGCGGCTGTTGCGGGCTTCCGGGGAAAATGATGGCCAGTCTTTATCATCTGTATCATTGGACCAGAAATCCAAAAAACCGTTAAAAATTACTCTTCTATTTAACATTTCCATATACCAGACGATGGTATATTGCCAGGTAAGCCCCATTTTAAATTCCTGCTTTAACAGAAATTCAGTATTGATAACTGCAGGCCCTATTTTAAGATTTCCTGCATTCAGGCCCGCAAGCCATATGCGGTTCACCGGCGCGGTTCCGTCATCATACTGCACGGTAAAATACAAAGATTTTTCCCCGAAGCGTTTTAATACAAAATACCGCATGAATTCAAAATAAACATCACTGACTCCCCCGTTTTTTACAGTGTCATCAAAATTCAGGTCGGCAAAGAAGAAAGTGTATCCCAGTTTATCCGTTCCAAAGAATTCCGTGGTAATGGTTGGGAATTCCCGCCGGATATCATAATGATACTGCAGATTCAGTGTTTGTACCTGCTGGGCTGAAGCGGAAAATATCAAAATACCAAAGAGAATCAATACCGGATATACTTTCATGAGATACACTCCTGCAGAATTGAAGAACTTTCTTTTCATTATAAAGCAAGAAACAGAAACCGGAGAAGAAACAGGACTCCCAGAATCCAGGTCAGCCAGTGTACTTCGCGAAAACGCCCGGATATGCCCTTGATCAGCGGAAACATGATAAATCCGATGGCTATACCGTTTGCAATGCTGTAGGTCAGCGGCATAAAAAGCATCACCGCGAAAGCGGGTATGGCGTCGGTCAGATTATCCCAGTCGATGCGGGTAATCTGTTTCAGCATCAATGAACCGACTACAATCAGCGCCGGAGCGGTGGCGAATAATGGAATGGAGCGGGCAAGCGGTGAAATAAAAAGGCTCAGTAAAAAGAGAATCGCCACCGTAACCGTCGTCAGCCCCGTTCTGCCGCCTTCGGCCACTCCCGAAGCGCTCTCGATGTATGCAGTCACGGTGGAGGTTCCCAGCAGAGCGCCGCTGATGGTACCGACCGCATCGGTGGTAAGCGCCCTTTCCACCCGCGGAAAGGTTCCGTCCTTTTTAATAAAACCGGCCTGCTCGGCGACTCCCACCATTGTGCCGGTCGAATCAAAAAGATCCACAAAGAAGAAAGCAAAAATGATGGTCAGCAGCCCTTCACTTAAAATTCCGGAGAGATCCAGTTTTAAAAATGTTGGCGCAGGATTGGGCGGCAGACTGAATAAACCCTGAAATTCCACCAGCCCCAGTACCATACCCAAAATCCAATTCAGCAGGATTCCAAACAGAATTGCCCCGCGTATATTCAGTGCCATTAACCCGGAGATTACTCCCACTCCCAGCAGAGTCAGCAGCACTTCGGGAGTGGCAAACCTGCCCAGAGTAACCAGTGTTTGCGGATGATCTACTACAATTCCGGCATTCTGTAAACCGATAAATGCAATGAACAGTCCGATACCGGCGGCTGTGGAAATTTTGATCGTCTCGGGTATGGCTTCAATGATTAGCTGGCGAACTTTTAAGAGAGTCAAAAACAGAAAAAGGGTTCCTGAAATGAACACAGCACCCAGGGCCGCCTCCCAGCTATACCCCATTCCCAGTACAACTGAATACGTGAAGTAGGCATTCAGCCCCATTCCGGGCGCAAGTGCAATGGGATAATTCACCCATAATCCCATCAAAAAACAGGCAAGGCTGGATGCCACCACTGTCGCCACCATAACCGCACCGAAATCCATTCCGGCCTGAGCAAGGACGGAAGGATTGACGAAAATAATATATGCCATGGTCATAAAAGTGGTGATTCCGGCAATTATTTCGGTGCGAACCGTTGTGCCGTTTTCCGATAAATGAAAGAGTTTTTCCAGCATCATTGATCCTTTATGATATCGCCGGCATTTGAGATTATTCTCAGCCGGTTTTCCATAGCTTCACCTTGTACCGTGACCCGGCAGGAAAAGCATCTATGATATCTCATCTCTGACGTTCATCTCTGCTTTTCTGCAAAAATTAAAGCACTGCTACCTTGGGAAATCTGCAGAACAGCAGCCGTATCCGGTAATTCAACGCTCTTTATCCTGTTCATTTGAATGCTGCCGGTGACGGTCTTTACTGCGCTGCAGATTGCGGATCTGCTCAATTTCATCCGCGGAGTAAAAATTATCAATGCCGATACCGGGGCAGAATTCTCTGAGACTCTCCCAGCGCTGCTTCGATTTAAGATTTTCCGGCCAGAATGGAAAAGTGCGGCACTGCACCGGCCGAGCCTGATAAACGCGGCAGCGGTCTCCCTCCAGAAAAACGCAGTGGGTCCCCTCGCCGTCTTTCAGCCGGATTTCTTTTCCCTCCACATTACAATATTCTTCCAGAAACTGATCCTGAGTCAATTGCAGGTGTGCAGCAATTGCTCTTGCTTCTTCCCGGCTGATCTCCACCGTGCCACCGGGAAGCCGGCAGCACTCCCCGCAGCCGGTGCAACGGAAATAAAGCCCGTTTCTGTAGAATTTCTTTTTCATTTATAATAACTCGCTGCCTGTCTGTTAAGCCGCGGGTCTTCTGCAGCAGACCGGGCATTTTTTTCTGATAATCCAGAAAAACGGTCAAAATTAGCCGTATCCAATTTTAAATGCAACCCGGATTTCGTGGTAAAAAAGGAAAGCAGATCTAATCAGGATCTGATGAAATAAGTAAAATGATACCATAAAGAGTAGGTCACTTTTCCCTGATTTTTCAAAGAGCAATAATTATAAAAATTAATTTGATTGCCACACACCCTTTTCTATTTTCCCCACCATGCATTCTGGCGAAACGACTGAAACGCAGGAGATCAAATGAATTCGCAAAAACCCCAACACAGCTCCTATTAC
This sequence comes from Calditrichia bacterium, assembly GCA_049282375.1. GTDB lineage: Bacteria > Calditrichota > Calditrichia > RBG-13-44-9 > RBG-13-44-9 > JBAPTX01. Next base: position 5,324 of record JBAPTX010000400.1, on the reverse strand, counting down.
CGGCTGCGGCGCGTTTTAAACTGGTTCCCGATGGGATTGACTTATGCCTTTTTGTATATGGGGCGGTATAATTTAACCGTGTCCAAAAACGCGCTGGGCGAGCTGATGAGCAAGACAGATTTCGGAACCATTTTTGCCGCCGGAACCATTACCTACGCTTTCAGCTTCCTCATTAACGGCCCGTTGACGGATCGTATTGGCGGTAAACGCGGCATGCTGATCAGCGCTTCGGGTGCCGCCCTTATGAATATTCTGATGGGCGTTCTAACCTGGCTGCTGTTAAGCAGCGGCGCCAAGTTTAACATGGTCCTGTGGTTTTCCATTCTCTACTCCGCTAATATGTATTTTCAAAGTTACGGCGCTGTTTCTATAGTGAAAGTAAATGCCAACTGGTTTCACATCCGGGAAAGAGGCGTTTTCGGCGGCATATTCGGGGTGCTTATTTCGCTGGGGTTATATTTCGCTTTCGATTGGGGTCAGGCCATTGTGCAGGCAACTCAGGCCACACCGGGCGATCTCAATTTTATTCAGCAGGCCCTGCGCAATCTGCTGGCTATTGACGGCAGCAGCGGCATCGATCAGGTCTGGTGGGTGTTTTTTATTCCGGCCGCCCTGCTGCTTTTCTTTTTCATCATTGAATTATTTCTGTTAAAAGACCGGCCTTCCGGCGCCGGTTTTAAAGATTTTGATCCCGGAGATGCTTCTTCCGGCGAAATGGACAAAGCTTTTAACCTGAAAGAAATTCTCAGAAAAATTCTGACGAACAAGATCATCCTGACCATTGCTTTTATTGAATTCTGCTCGGGCATTATGCGGAACGGCATAATGCACTGGTATCTTATTTTTACCAGCGATATGGGTTATGTGGCCGATTTTTTCATGAAATCCCATTGGGGATTACTGTTAATGCTGGCCGGGATTACCGGCGGAATATTTGCCGGGGTAATCTCTGATAAAGTATTCGGTTCCCGCAGGGGGCCTGTCGCCGCCCTGCTCTACGGCCTAATGCTGATCAGCACCATTGCCATGTGGCCGCTGGTAACATCCACAAACCATGAAGTGAAAAATGGCTTTACCGTGGAAATAAATGAAGGGGAACTGCAGAAGTTTCAGCAGGAACACGAACTGACCATTGAACAAATCCGCCGGAAAGTGGCATCTGAATATCAACTGCAGACCCTCAGTGATACGCCGGGCAGCCGGGTTTGGCAAGTAACTTCGGACAATGAGAAAAAAATGATTGCCACCCATGTTGCCGGAATTGAACTGCTTCAGTACGAAAAATACAACCGCTTTAAAGATGAGACCGAACTGCTGCGGGTAAATCTGAAAGATGTTGCGGATGTGCTGGGAGCGCCGGCGGATAACAAAAGCTACTGGCTGGGATTTATTGTTGTATTCATGTCGCTATGCGTCATCGGGGTGCACGGGATGCTCTCCGGCACTTCCACAATGGATTTCGGCGGACGGCGCGCGGCGGCAACGGCTGTCGGTCTGATTGACGGATTTGTTTACCTGGGTACGGGGGTCCAATCCATTGCACTGGGTTTTCTCACTACACAGAGCTGGAATTACTGGCCGCCGTTTTTAATCCCTTTTGCCCTGATCGGACTGATCCTTTCCATCCGCATCTGGTATGCTTTTCCCCACGCCAAGCGAAAAGGTAAATAACGAATAATAAAGTTCAGGAGACAGTAATGGAAAAGAATCATTTTGATATTATCATTTTGCTGGGGCGTCCCGCCGCTGGTAAATCGGAAGTTATTGATTATCTGAAAAAAACTCCGCTGGCGGAGCGCGAAAAGCGCTTCCATATCGGCAAATTTGAAGAGATTGATGATTTTCCCATGTTGTGGACCTGGTTTGAGGAAGATGCCATTCTGGAAAAAATAATGAACAAACCGCGCATTCATACGGATAAGGAAGGTTACTTCCTGCATGAATACCAGTGGCACCTGCTAATTGAACGCATTGCCATGGAATACAAAAAGCGCCTGCGTGATGTTGAAAATTATCATCAGCAATACACAACCATTATTGAATTTTCCCGCGGCAGCGAGCATGGCGGTTATAAAGAGGCTTTTCAGCATCTCTCAGAGGAAATTCTGCAAAAAGCCGCAATTGTTTTTATAAATGTCTCCTATGAAGAGTCCATGCGCAAAAACCGCCGCCGCTTTAATCCGGAAAAACCCGACAGCATTCTGGAACACGGGCTGCCGGACGAAAAGCTGGAACGGCTTTACCGGAAAGTGGACTGGCAGGAAATCAGTGCCGCCGATCCCCAGTTCATTCAAATTAAAGATTACCGGGTGCCTTATGTTGTTTTTGAAAATGAACCGGAAAAAACGGACGACCCGAAAAAACTGGGGGATCACCTGCAGGAAGTTTTAAGCGAACTATGGGAGCTGCAGAACCGCAGAGCCAAATAATCAGTTGGCAGTTTTCAAGCTGGCAGTTTCCCAATTGGCAAATTCCAGTTGGCAGTTTTCGCCCGTGAGTGGTGTCATGGGCTTTTTATTTTTCTTTTCCTGCTGTAAAATGTTGGATTCCAGTATTTCACCCTTTATGTTCAAGCAGTCGCTGGTTGATTTCTGATGGCCTGTGCCTGTTTGCCATTATACTTCTATTTCGTTTTTCTTCCCCCGCTTTCTCCCGCTGAATAAATCTGCCGTCAGAATTCGCCGGTAAAAATCATTAGTTTTATTCGCTTTAAACACATCTTCCCGGGAGGTCGGTCATGAAAAAATTCAATTTTTTAATATTAATAATAATCATGCCGCTGTTCCTGCAAAGCGGGTATGGTCAAATCGCATTGCAGAATGCTTTTCCCCACCTGTCCTTTACCCGGCCGGTGGACCTGCAGCATGCCGGGGACGGCTCCAACCGGCTGTTTGTGGTTGAACAGCAGGGCAGAATCTGGGTATTTACAAACGATTCCGCTACCACAACCAAAACACTTTTTCTGGATATTCAGGACAGTGTGGATACCGGCGGAAATGAGGAAGGCCTGTTGGGACTGGCTTTCCACCCCGATTATGAGAACAACGGCTATTTTTACGTGAACTATACCGCGGCCAATCCCAACCGCACCGTCATTTCCCGTTTTCAGGTTTCGCCCGGCGATCCCAATGCGGCCCTGCCGCAAAGTGGCACTCCTATTCTGGAATTTGCCCAACCTTATTCCAATCACAACGGCGGGCAGTTAGCATTTGGACCGCAGGACGGATATCTCTATATCGCCGTTGGAGATGGCGGGCGCTATGGCGACCCCGATTGCAACGCACAGAATCCGGCCACTTTGCTGGGTTCCATTTTACGAATAGATGTGGATAATCCCTCCGCCGGACGGCAGTACGGGATCCCGGCTGGAAATCCCTTTGCCGGGGACAGTCTGAAGCGGGAGGAAATTTTTGCATACTGGCTTCGGAATCCCTGGCGCTTCAGTATCGACTCCATAAGCGGGCAGATCTGGGCCGGTGACGTGGGGCAGAACGAATGGGAAGAAATTGATCTGATTGAAAACGGGGGCAATTACGGGTGGGCGATTCTGGAAGGCACGCATTGTTATAATTCTACCTGGCCCTGTGCCCCGCCCGGATGCGATTCCACCGGGAAGATCATGCCGGTGACGGAATACAGCCACAGCCTGGGCAGTTCTGTAACAGGCGGTTATATTTACCGCGGAAGCAATGTCCCTTCACTGTACGGCAAATACATTTATGCCGATTTCGGGTCGGGGCGGCTCTGGTCCCTGCAGTACAACGGCCAGCAACCGCCGGCAGACTCGCTGCTCCTGGATACTCAGTTAAACATTGCCTCCTTCGGTACAGATGCTGACAATGAACTCTATATTCTGGCATTTGACGGCGCCATTTACCGGTTTGAAGCGCAAACAATCAGTTTTACCCGCTATCTGAATGATTCCTGGAATCTGGTAGGTCTGTCACTGCAGAAAGCGGACAGCAGTTATCTATCCGTTTTTCCCGGTGCTATCCCAGGCACCCTGAATGGATTTGACGGCAGTTATTATCAGACGGACACCCTGGAACGCGGCGCCGGCTACTGGCTGAATTTCCCCGCTCCCGATACAGTCAACATTCAGGGGTCTCCCATTTCCACTTTGCAGCTTTCTCTGCAAACCGGCTGGAATCTGATTGCCGGGCCTTCCTGTGCACTGCCCCTCAGCAATGTCAACGACCCGGCGGGAATCATCCAGCCGGGCACACTTTATGGCTGGCAGGGCGCCTATGTATTGTCGGACACCATCCGGCCCAATACCGGCTATTGGCTCCGTGCCGATACCAGCGGGCAGATCAGTCTGGATTGCGGCACTGCCGCCGCCCATCCCCTGCGGAAATCTCAAATCACCTTTACAGATCTGTCGGAATATCCTGCTTTAGTCATCAGCGATGCCGCCGGTAACCGGCAGGTTTTATATTTTTCCCATGAAATGAAGGACCATGTGCAGGCGCAGTTATTCCCTCTGCCGCCCCTTCCCCCTGCCGGCGCATTCGATGCCCGCTTTGCCGGAAACAGCCGCTTAAATACCGGCACAAGCGGCACCATTCAAATTCAGGCAAGCCATTATCCGGTCACTATCCGTGTGAGCGGACTGTCCGGAAACGGGAACTACCGCTATTTTCTGCAGCAGGGAAATTCCAAAGAGGAGTCGGTTGAGTTACAGAACCGCTCAGAAATCCATATTGAAAACCCGCAGGTTAACTCGCTAAAATTGTTTGGCGTTTTAAAGCAGCCGCAGACATTTGCCCTCCATCAGAACTATCCCAATCCCTTTAATCCTACAACTGTAATCAGATTCGATATCCCGCAAGAGGGACTGCCCGTGAAGCTGCAGATCTTTAATATTCTGGGGCAACAGGTAGCGGAGCTGGTAAACGGCAGGAAATCCGCCGGCAGTTACACCATCCAGTGGGATGGTCGGAATACGCAGGGGAAATTGTTGCCGTCCGGTTTGTATTTCGCCAGACTGGAGGCCGGAAGCCAGCGCAAAACCATTAAACTGATGCTCATGAAATAAATGCGGAAATAAATTAAGGGTCTGCACAGTTCGGGTTTTCGAATAGTAACTGTCCACCGCTTACATGAGATTCCGGCTGACTTCCTGAACCTGCTTCAACTTATTAAGTGCGGCGCCTGAATCCAGCGCCCGGGATGCCTGCCGGATGCCGCCGGTTAAATCCCCTGCCAGTCCGCTCACTTTTAAAGCGGCGGCGGCATTGAAAATCACCACATCCCGTGGTCCTCCTTTCTGCCCCTGCAGTATATTCATGAATATCTCTTTATTGGTTTCCACCGAACCGCCC